>NZ_JANSIL010000024.1:0-23822 GCF_047462015.1 Synechococcus sp. R5-13
AGCAGAGCAGGCTCAGGGCTACTGAAAGCCCGCTCCGTACCGCTTAGCGGTCGGAGCCGGGTAGTTTACTCATCTCGACTGCCAATCCATACGGTTGAGATATGCTTGGGGGCAATGAGCAAGTTTTTCGGCGTCTTCCTTGGATTCAGCAAGAGAGCGTATGCCAGAGCCTGAACCCTCTTCTGCCCACATTCTGGTGATCGAAGATGAAGCTAAGCTGGCTCGTTTTGTGGAAACGGAGCTGACCTGTGAGGGATATCGAGTCAGCGTAGCCAGCGATGGCATGGCCGGGTTGAGGGCAGCCTGCGACCAAAACCCCGACTTGGTGCTGTTGGACTGGATGTTGCCCGGCATCTCAGGTTTGGAAATTTGTCGGCGACTGCGCTCAACGGGCAACCGCGTGCCCGTGGTGCTGATGACCGCCAGAGATGAGGTGTCGGATCGAGCAGTGGGGTTGGATGCCGGGGCGGATGACTACGTGGTCAAGCCTTTCAGCATTCAGGAGCTGCTGGCTCGGATACGGATCTATTTGCGGCAGCCAAGGCGATCCCGCGATGGCCAGTTGGTGTTCATGGATCTGATTCTGGATCCCGTAACGCGGGAGGTAACCCGGGGAGAGCGACAGGTGGAGCTGACGGCCAAAGAATACGACCTGTTGCGCTACTTGATGGAACACCCCCGTCAGGTGCTCACCCGCCAACAGATCTTAGAGCATGTGTGGGGCTGCGACTTCACGGGCGACTCCAATATCATCGAGGTCTATATTCGCTACTTGCGCCTCAAGATCGAAGGCCCAGGGGAGAAGCGCCTTATCCAGACGGTGCGCGGGGTAGGCTACGTGTTGCGCGATTGACATGCCCCCCGCCCCAAAGAGCAAGGATTCTGGTTCCTGGTTCTGCGACAGCACTTAGCTGTATCAGGTTTCCCCTCCACGACGGCGGTGCCTATCTCCCCAGTCGTTCCCCCAAGCGCTCCGCGCCGCTAGCGTGAAAGACTTGGCCAAGTGGTGATTTCTCACCAAGTTCTGCACCTGCAAGTCCTCATAAACCACAATGTCGTGAGACATTCCCACACACTGGGCTAGCTCAATAACCCGGTCTCTACGCTGGCGCCAGACTTTGATTTGGTTGAAGTGTACCTCGCCAAGCCGCTTCCTCTACTTGTGGTAGTTGCTGTATTGAGGTTTTACCCCCTTCCTATTCACGCTAGCGGGCCGTGGGCCTAACTTTCTGCTCAGTCTTCTTTGCTGTTGCTTCAATCTCCTTTCGGCACGACGCAAAAACTGGAGACACGGCACAGCTTGCCCACTGCTGTCGCCCACATCCAGCCCCACCACCTGGCCGGTGTACTCTGTCATCCAAGGCTTGGTACTGCGCTGGAGTGGCGTTGAGGAGTTTGGCTTCTCTGACCAGCGTGGGTGTATCTTATCGCAGGTCTAACAGGGCAAAAGCCGTCCTGGAAGGGCGGGGCTTCAGGCCTAGCTTCTTGGTAAAGTTTGGAACTGCCCGCATTCGGGATTGCCTTAAACTTCTCTTAAATCCTGTTTCACAGGTAACTGCTAGCATGAGGCCAACTTCACTCCCACCCCCGGAAAGGAAGGCCTTTATGAACTGGCTGATGCTGCTTGGTCTGCTTTGTCTTCCTGCCTCTCTGTTTTCGTTTGTTGAGTATTTGCGCTCCCAAAGGTTGGTTCAACAGCTCTCTGCAACTCGGTTGCTCAAGATAGCCGAGCTTCGCCATCTCGGTCAGACCAACCCCCAGGCAAAAGGAGCAAACTTGGCTCAAGTTTACGGCAGGGTTGTGTGCGATCGGCCTTTGGTATCGGAACTTTCGCGACAGCCTTGCGTCTACTACAAGTCTGAGATCTCTTGGGAGTATGACGAGATTGAATGCTATCGAAGGTATTTGAATAGCCAAGGCGATGTAGCGTATAGCGAACGGATCAGCGAAGGCGAATATCAGAACGCTCTACGCTTGGGATCCCGAGCAAAATCCTATCCGGGGGAGATGGTTGGGAAAAAGCCCGGCTTGGGCTACTCTGACTCCGGTTCTTTTCAGAAAAGGGTTGATCCCGACTACTCTAATTCTTTTCCACAAAAGCCCAACCCTGGCTACCCCGGTTCCGGTTCTTTCCAGAAAAAGCCTGGTTACCCCGACTACCCCCAGCAGCTTGGCTCTCCAGGCTATCCTCAAAAATCGCCGTTTTCCGAAGTAAGCTCTCCCCAAAAACACTACGCCAACGTGTATTACGATCCGAGCACAGGTCGGGAATATCTCCTTGAAAGAGAGACGAGAACGAGAGACGAAACCCTTCACTCGGTGGTTCGCCAGATCCCTTTTTTCATCGAAGACGAAACTGGAAGGGTGAGGGTGGATCCCACAGGTGCGGAGATAGAGGCTATGTCGGTTGTGGATGAGCATATTTTTCCAGGAAAAGGGCCCAGCCGGTTCAACTTCAATCTCAAGCGCTACCTTTCCGGAGTGAGAACAGAAAATCGCTCCACCCGAGCTTTTATCTATAAGGAATGGGTGATTCCGGTGGATGCGATGGCGTTTACCATGGGGCAGGTGCGTTTTGAGGCAGGGGATCCCGTGATCCGAAAACCCCTTTCTGGGGAAAGGTTTATGATTGCCCCCAAATCCCCTGAAGCCCTCTTGGAAGAGCAGCGCTCCAATGCCAGCAGCTACCTGGTGGGATCCGTCGTCCTGCTGGGTATCGGCATTTTCACCGTGCTCCACCTGCTGCAATCCCTGCAGCCTTATCGCTAGTTCCTGCCCAGGCAGAGGGAAGCCTACTGCCACTCACAACGACAAACCCAGCTTGAGCCCAAGCAGGGCATGGGCAAACAGTACACATAGAATGAGGCTGCCCACATAGGCATGGGTGGTGCGCAAAGCAGCGCGGTTGCCCCCAAAGCCGCTGAGGGACAAAGCTCCATTCACCGCCAACAACAGCAACACCAGGGATCCCGTCCAAAAATGGGGGCTGCTCAACAGGGGCTTCCCTTGCATCACCAGAGAAAGAAGGCCGCCAGTGTAGCCCAAGGCAATGAAGGTGGCCATCCAGGGGGCCAATTTGCGGTGGTCAAGCAGAGGCTTCTGGGCCGCTTCCGGCAGGGATCCCTCTGGCGCTGTGGAGGCGGCTGCCAGACGCAAGGCCCGTCCTCGCCACCCAGTCAGGCCGACAAAGCTGCCCATCACCACCACCACGATCCCCATCATCAAGGGGTGACCCCATTGCACAATGGGTTGGGGCAAGTTAAGGCCGGCAAAAAACTGGGCTACGGGCTGCAAGGTGGCGGCTAACCCATCCGAAGCTGCCGACAGATCCGGCAAGGCCAAGCTCAACAGGTTCATGGCGCTCCCTCTACCTCCGCAATAAATCTACAGCTGCTTAACAAATCTACAACACCCCAATTCTAGAATGGGAGGACATCAGTGATCTCCCTCAATTCGTTGAAGGGAGGACGTCAGCTGACCCATGCCAGCGGGAAGCTTCTGGTGGGCACCTGGCAACGGTAGAATGTTTGACGATGAAGCTGTGGCTGTGAGCGGCTCTCTCGCCACTGAGTGCTGAGCAAAACGGAGTTGTTGAGATGGCCAAGTTGTTGTTGGGGGATCAAGCCTTTGAGGTCGAGCTGCTGACGGATGTGCCCACCAATTGGCCGGGAATTAAAGTCATGTCTAAGGGGGCCAAGCTGGACATTCCAGCGGGAACTGTGGTGAAGGTGGAGGCCGAGGATGACCACATAGCCGGCTCCTATAAGGTGGTCTATCGTTTGGCGCCTGCCTATCCCCGCAGCTGGCGGCTACTCCTGGAGCGGGAGAGCGTCGCCACGGCGCCTCAGGTGGCATCGGCCCCAGAACCAGAGGTCGCTCAGGCCAGCAGCTCAGAAGGAGGGCTGCCCAATAGCGATAAAATCTTCGCCATCAAGGTATCCGGCCTCGTGGGAGGAGGTGTGCGCAGAAGTGTTGTCGAGTACAAAGTGCCCTTCAGCCGCCTTTCCCAAGAAGTGAAACGGATCACCCAAATGGGAGGCAAGATCGTCAGCATTGCCGAGTCCAATCTGCTAAGCACCCTTGAGTAGCGGGCGGCTTCCTGGGAGGTTCTGGGTTCTTTCAGGCCACCCGTCCAGGCCGTTCTGGTTCAAACAATTTCAACGAGGGATCCCTGTAGAAAGCATGCGGCGATTTCTCCCCTATCCCCAACCTGAGGATGGGGTGGTAGGCTGGCGTTGGTTTTGCCGTTGCCTGGAAGGCTGCCTTTTCCTGCTGTCCTGGGGGTGGGCTTTGGGTAGGAAAAGGCGTTCTGGCGAGGGCTGAGCTTTTGCAATTGGGAGTGGGGAGTGAGGCCATGACATCTCGACGACAGCCGACGCGCTTGGGAGGGTCGATGCCCCAAGGCCATGCAGGCTTTGGGTCAGCAAGGGGATCCCAGCCGTACCCCTCGCCCACTCCACGACAAAGCTTTTCCTCTTCCTCTCGACGTCCGCTGGCCAAGTCTCGACCGAGGTTACTCCCCTTCTTAAGCTTGCTGGTGATCCTGCTGGGATTTGGGGCTGGGGCCCTGGTGGCCTGGGCAACTGCTCATCCCGACTGGGTCAGCCGCCTGCCGGGGCTCTCGCCACCTCTAGCGGAGATCCCTGCCCCCCGCGCCCACGCTAAAGCGGCTCAACAGCGCTTGCCCATCTCCTTAGAGACCCAACTGGAGCGGGATCCCTTTGCTTTGGATCCCTTGGCCAGCCTTTCTTATGTGCCCGCCATCATGTATCACGATGTGGTGGCTGGCCGCAAGCAGGTCTGGTTCGACACTACGGCGGCGGAGCTGCGGCAACACTTTGAGGCCATTAAGCAGGCGGGGTTGACCCCCATCCACATCGACCAACTGTACAAACACCTGCGGGACGGGGATCCCTTGCCCGAAAAAGCCATTTTGCTCACTTTTGACGACGCCTACCTGGGCCTGTACGAAAACGCCTACCCCCTTCTCAAGGAGTACAACTACCCCGCCGCCTATTTTGTGCAAACCGGGTTTGTCGGCGTGCCCACCAGCAAGGATCACTTCACCTGGGATCAGATGCGGGAGATGGATGCCAGCGGGCTGATCGACTTTGCCGCCCACACCGTCACCCATCCCCCTGACCTGCGGGTGCTAGACGATGCCCGTCTGCGGCGGGAAGTGTTCGACTGCAAGGCCAAGTTGGAGCAGGAGCTGGGCCACCCCATCCACTACTTTGCCTATCCCGAAGGCAACCGGGACGAGCGGGTGAAGCAATACCTGGCCGATGCCGGTTACCGGATGTCTTTTACGATGGATCCCGGTTTTACAGGACAATCGCCCAACTTGCTGGAGGTGCGACGCTTTAACCAGTTTCGCCTCACCGAGGCCATTCTTGGCGCCCGCACCTTTAGCCTCAGCCGCAGCCTCGACTACTGGCTGGATGTGACGCAGCCTCTGGCTCTGACCGACGAGATCATTGACGGGGTGCGGGTGCTCACCATCCGCGGCGGACGGGCAGCCACAGTGCACGCAGAACGGCGCTACGAAGTCAGGACGTTGGTCCAGCGCTACCAGGCCGATGCTGGCATTAACGGCAGCTTCTTCTCCATCCCCTGGATCAACTCCGCCAGCAACGTCATGGTGGGGCCGGTGATGGCTGCCAACCACAAGACCTTCATCCCCGGTCGCCCCGAAGATGACCAGGCAATCCGCGGCCGGCCGCTGGTGCTGCTGGGCAGGGATCGCCTCCGCTTTGTGCCCTTTGATCCCGACACCATGACCCACTTGGAGAACATCCGCCAGTTGATGCCGGATGTCACAGATCTGTTTGTGGCCGGTCTATGGCTGGTTAAGGATGGCCATGCCCTCTCTCCGGCGGAGATCAACTCGTTCCGCCTTGCCAGCGCTGCTGAGTTTCGCCCCAGAGCTTTCTTTGGGGTAGATGACCAGGAGCGGGTGGTGATCGGAGTTACCAAAACCCACGTCAACGCCGCCATCCTGGCCCGTCTTCTGCCCAAAACCGGGATCCGGGAAGCCGTGCTGCTGGACTCTGGCTTTAGCACCTCCCTGGTCTACCAAGGGGAGATCCTCGCCACCGGCCATGCCGGTCCCAACCAGCCCAGCCGTCCTGTGCCCCATGCCATCTTGCTCTACGACCTGACTCGCCTTTGGCGGGAGGATCCCCTTCCCGAGGCCAAGGCTGGCTCTGAGGGAGATCAGCTGGAAGGGCTAGTGCAACTTTTGCCCGGCAGCGAGCAAGAGGCGGCCAAAGCCCAACTCAAGAGCATTCTGGCCGGCCAACGCACTTTGAGGCGGGGGGATCGGGGGGCGGCGGTGGTGGCGGTGCAACTGGGGTTGAGCCACCTGGCCACTCAGCAGGGACGGCTGGATCTACTCCCTTCGGGCCCTGATGGGGTGTATGGTCAAGAGCTGGCCCAGGCAATGGCGGAATTGGTGCTGGCTGCACCTGAGCGCAGTGAGATGGGATCCCCCCTTCCAGCCACCCCTACCCCCCTGGTGGCCGGAATGGCGACAGCCCGCCAAGGGGTGGACATCATCGATGCTCAACTGCTGCGGCGTCTGCTGGAGCGCGTTAACTTGGCCTCTCCCTCGGTACTGGTGGATACGCGCTTAGAACGGCCTGCCCTGTCCCTGGAGCGCAAGCCAACCCGGAAACTGCTGCCCAGGGTTGCCTTCGGGCAGGACTAAGTCTTGTCTTCGCCTTCCAACCTAGGCCTTGGCGGGAAGCCTAGAAGACCCCCCTCCAACAGAGGCTATCTCTGAGAAAGACGGGCCTGCCGGCAACGAATACACCCATAACCTGGAAGGGTTTCTCCCGCAGCACCACTAGATCGGCTCTTAGGCCTGGGCGAAGGGCTCCCCGATCCTGCAGACCAACCGCCTGGGCAGGGTTGTGAGTGACCAAAGCTATGGCTTGGGGCAGATCCAGCAGCTGCTTCTCCGCCAAGGCAAAGGCAGCCCTCAAGGCTGAAGCGGGGGAGTAGTCAGTGGCCAAGGCGCCTAGGGCTCCTACTTGTAGAGCCTCCGAAGCGGAGAGATTGCCGACATGGGAGGATCCCCTCAGGGCATTGGGAGCCCCCATGACCACCAGCAGGCCCAGTTTCCGCGCTTCCAAAGCTGCTGCTAGGGTAACCGGAAACTCGCTAATTTTCAGGCCCATCTTGGCCATTAACTGAACCTTGGCGGGGCAGTCGTCGTCGTGGGAAGCCAAAGGTACCCCCAAAGCTTGCGCTTGCTGAGCCAATTGGGCAAAGCTCTGCAAGGTCTCCTCCCCCGCCTTGGCCGCCAAACTAGCGGCAACCTCCTCGGAAGGCCGGGCCAGCTGGCGAGCCATGTAGCGGATGTAGTCCTCCGGCGTCCGGAATTGGCCTTGGCCGGGGGTGTGGTCCATGAAGGAAAGGAGATCCACCCAGCCTTGGCTGAGAGCTTGGCGAACAGCTGCTGCTCCCAAGGGGCGCGAGAGTTCATAGCGAGCGTGGATCCTCAAGTCCAGAGCCAGCTGGGAACGCAGCGCCACCAACTGCTCTGCCATAGCCAAGGCCGTTTCTGGGCTGCGCCAGCCAGGCAGGCCTTCCCAAAAGGACAGAGTTACAAAGGCAGTGGTAATCCCCGCCGCCAAAGCTCGGTTTTCCCAAATCCCCAAGGCCATGTCCACCGCCAGCTGTACCCCTGGGCGCGGCTCCAGCTCGGGCTCCAGGCTATCGGTATGGAGGTCGACTACGCCGGGCACCAGGGTAAGTCCTCGCAAAGGGATCCCTTCCCCCACTTGCCCCTGCCGAATCTCGGCAATCCGCTCCCCCTCCAGCCGCAGGGATCCCACCGGGAGGACACCATCGGGGAGAACTAGCTTAGGCCCTGCTAGCCACATTTGCCCTCACCTCCAGGGAATAGGTTTTGTCAACCAAACCCGACACATCGTCTAAGGAGTGAAAAACGCCAATGATAGCTGTTCCCTGCTGCTTCAAGGCTCGTAGGCGTTCTCGCAAGGCCAACTTGGCTGCAGTATCCAAGCTGGCGGTGGGCTCGTCCAGAAGCAGCAGCGGATAGGGGTGGATGAGAGAGCGAGCCAAGTTGACTTTCTGTTTCTCGCCCCCCGAGAAGCTGGTTGGAAAAGTCTCCAGCAACTCTGGCTTCAGACCCAGCTCCAGGAGCAGCTCTGCTGCTCGATGTCGCGCTTGGTTTTCCGCTACTCCCTGCCACAGCAAGGGCTCCGCAACCAGCTCCAAGGCCGTGGTGCGGGGTCTGGGATCCAGAAACTGGCTGACGTAGCCGATGCGCTCGCGGCGGATTGCTAACACCTCGCGATCCCCTAAGCGGGCCAGATCCACCGTTCCCAGAGGGGTCTGCAGGAGGGCTTGTCCTGCCGTAGGCCAATAGCTGCGGTAGAGGGTTCGCAGTAGAGAAGACTTGCCAGAGCCGTTGGGGCCCTCCAGCAGCAAAAACTCTCCGGCTTGCAGGGAAAAGCTCACCTGCTGGAAGGCCAGAACCTCTCGCCCCAGTCGGTGAAGAAAGAACCGCTTTTCTAAGTTAACGACCTGCAACACCTTGCCCTTCCTAAAGTCTTGCGGCAACCAGATCCTGGGTAAAGGGGTGGCGAGGATCCTCCAGCACTTGGTCGGCCAATCCCTCCTCCACTACCTCCCCCTGGTACAACACCACAATTCGATCCGCCACAGCCCTCACGACCGAGAGATCGTGGCTTACTAGGATGAGGCTCATCCCCAACTGCCGCTTGAGGCGGCGCAGAGTATCCAGAAAGGTGGCCTGCACCAGCAAATCCAAACCGGTGGTGGGCTCGTCCAAAAGAACAGCCAGAGGCTTTTGGACTAAAGCTTTGGCAATCTGTACCCGCTGGCGCTCTCCTCCCGAAAGAGAAGCTGGGGGATCCCCGGCTCGCTCTAAAGGAAAATCGGCTCGCTCCAAAGCCTCCTGCGCCTCCGCTTCCAGCACTCCAAACCGCCGTTCTTCTCTAAGGACAAGGGGCTCCGCAACATTAGTCAGGGCCGCAAAGCCCATGCGCAGGGCCTGGGCGGCATCCTGATAGACCATGGCCAGGTAGTGCCGCGCCGCAGGCTGCTCGTAGCGAGAGAGCAACAGCAGGTTACGTCCCTCCCAACCCGGCACGTTTAGCCGATACTCCCCCTGGGCTGTCTCCTGAAGGTAAAGGATCTTCAGAAGAGTAGTCTTGCCACTGCCGGAAGCTCCCACCACCCCCAGCACCTCTTGGGGATAGAGCTTGAGGCTGACGTTCTTAAGCGCCCAGCGATCCCCGTAGGCTTTGCAAACCTTGACCAGCTCCAGAAGGGGGGTCTCCTCAGCCATGCTCTTTCTCCACAAATAGAGGACCGCTCGTTTTCCCGGCCAGCAGCTTTTCCATATAGCCCTGGTCGGAGATTTCATAGGCCAAGCTGCCATCTTCTTGGGGAATGGCGTTGAGGAAGACGTGGCGGCAACCGCTGCGACGGCAGGATCCCAAAATGGGCTCCGGCTGGAAGGGCCGATCCACAAAGGCCAAGGGCTCCACCCGGGTGTAGGGAGGGACGGCATAGAGCCGCTTCTCCCGCCCGGCCCCAAAGAGGGTGATATGGGCTGCCAGATGCAGCTTGGGCAGATCCCAGCGGGGCAGAGGGCTGGGATCCATCCCATAGCGCCCATGGACCAGAACTGGGTAGGCCGCTCCCTTGCGGCTCTGGCCGTGGCGTAGGTGCTCCTCAAAAAGATCCACCCACAGCAGGCTATAGTCGCCCAGAGCATGTAGCTCCCGCGCCCTGGCGTCAGAGGGCTCCACATAGCGCAGAGGCTCAGGGATGGGAACTTGCAGGATTAGGATTTGACCTTCTTGGAGCCGCTCCTCGGGGATGCGGTGGCGGCTTTGGATGAGGGTGGCCTCCAGCGTGTCGGTGGTTGTTCGAGCGCCGCTGACCTGGGCAATGAAGCGGCGCAAGTTGGCGGCATTGACAGAGTCATCGGCCCCCTGGTCAATGACCTTCACCACGTCCTGCGGCCCCACCAGGCTGAGCGTAAGCTGCAATCCCCCTGTGCCCCAGCCGCGAGCCAGCGGCATTTCCCGGCTAGCAAAGGGAACTTGATGGCCCGGTATGGCCAGGGCCTTGAGAACCTTGCGCCGAATTTCTCGCTTGGCCTCCAGATCCAGGTAGGCATAGCTATGCTTGGGTTTCAAGGGAGGCCTCCTTTTGGAAGTGGCTCATCCAGTTGCTGAGAAAGGTTACGTAGTGGGGTAGCTTGTAGTGGAGGGCAAAGCCGGAGGCCTCCACGGGATCCGTATGCACCAGGACAAACTCCTCGCTGCGAGCCGGATGGCTGGGGCGATCCATTTCCAAATCCAGCATGGCGCCAGCGATGGCCCGCCCCTCGTTCCAACCCAGGCTAGCGGCAAAGCCCAAGCGGTATCCTTTTTCTCCGTGTCCCACCACCTCAGTAAAGACCAGGCGGATCCGCCCCAGGCGAAAGCTTCCCCCCCGCACAGGATGAAAGGCGCGTACCTCGAGATAGCCCACGCCCAACTCGGCAACCGTTGGGTGGGTGTGGACGTTGTAGGCGCGCATGGCGCTGTAGGCCAGAGCCAGAAGTCCCCCCGTATCTCCCCTGGCCAAAGCTTGCAGGCGGTGGGCCCGCGGCGCTGGAAACAGCAGTGGCTGCCGCGTCAAGTCGGGAATCTCTTCCCCTGGAGCAGGGCTACTGGCTTGCTGCTCTGCCGTGGGATCTTCTTCCAGCAGACCTTGCTCCCTCAGCCAGCTGCGCACAGAAGGATAGTGCTGGGCAGCAGCCACGGCCGCCGGCTCTAGCGGGGGGCTTTCAGAAAAGCCCAAAAGACGCAGGCTGTAGTCTAGGGTGGGCCCCAAGACCTGGCCGCCGGGAATGCTCTTGAAAGCCGAGGAAAGCCGACGCACCAGCAGGAGATCTTCCTTTTTCTGCAGCTGGGCTTTCCCTAGGCGGGGGAGAGTAGTCCGGTGTGCTCTCAGAAGCAGCAGGGCCTCGTAGAGGTCCCCCCCTGTCTGCACAAGGGCAGTGGCTGCCAGCTCCGGAGCCCACAGCCCCGCCTCTGCCATCACATGATCCAGGAGATAGGGCAGCCCAGCCAGCTGCTTTGTCCGGCCTCGCCTGCTTTTGGCTTCTGCCGCTGACAACAGCTCGCGAAAAAGGGCCTCGGCATTGAGAATGGCCTCTTGGCTGCCCCGCGCTACGACATAGCCCATCCACCCACCTCCACGCTTCGGGGTAAGCCTACCACTTGGGGGCCGTCAGTTAACAGGATGTCCACTCCCAGCGGGTAGGCCAGGATCTGGGAGCGCAGCTGCCAAAACAGAGAGGGCAAGCCTACAGCCAACTGGATCTCCCCAGCTATGCCGGGCCCTCTGAGCAACACAGGGGATCCCTGGCCCAAGGGGGCCCCCAGGATAAGGGTCGCTCCCGCTTCAGGCTCAAGGTGGGTGCCTCTTTTGAGAGCCAAAAGGCTGTCTGGGCCAGCGGGCAAACTCTCCAGCTGCTCGGCAAAGACAAAGTCAGCAGCCTCCAAAGCCACGGGCCGGGGATCCTGCCCACGCAAATCCAACAGCAGCCAGCTTGGCGCCCAAACCCCTACATTGCCATCCACCAGCGTCAGCCCAATGAGGCGAAAGGCTTGGCGAAGGGAGCGAGCGGGAAAGCTCTCCAGACGGCCAGGGTAGCTCAACGCCCTAACCAACGCCCGGAAGACCTGCTGGCTTTGCTTTTCTGCCAGTCCCGGTGTGGGGCCGTAGGCTTTGGACATCCCCAGGCTCACAGAGTCTCCACCTCCAGGCGAGTTGCAGCTACCTTGCGCCAGAGGCGCTCGTCTTCTTCTTGAAGATCCTTCTGGGCCGCTAGCGCCAAAGCCTGGATCTTCTCCACAGCAATTCCCGCCTGCAGAGCGGCGTCTAGGTAGGCCAGGGCGCGCGCCAGACGCGGCTTTTCCCCCAGCACCATCCCGTATCCTTCTACTCCCTTTTTTGGAAAGCGCAGCCAGACCTCGTAGACCAGCACTTCTCCCACGTAGAAGGGCGTCCCCGTGCGGGAGTCCTCAAAGGGGAGCGCCAGCAGCCCTGCCCCTTCCCTGAGCTTTTGGCTGGATCCCAGAGCAGGCCTGACCTCCCGCGCCAAAGCCAGCACCTCCTTCTCGGGGGCCTCCTGCAACAGCTCTAGCATCTCTAGGGGCTGCATCCCAGCCTCCTAAATCAGGGTCTGGCGGATCCGCGCCGAAACTTTGTCAATTGTAAACACAGCCAGCAGAATCAGGAGAACGACCGTGGCCGCATCTTGAAAGCGAAAGGCTCGTATGGTCTGCATCAAATCAAACCCAATGCCCCCTGCCCCCACCAAGCCCAAGACCGTTGCCGAGCGCACGTTAACCTCAAAAAGGTAGAGAGTGCTGGAGTAAAAGGCAGGAGCCACTTGCGGCCAGAAGCCATAGGCGATAACCAGGAGAGGGTGGGAACCTGTAGCCTCTACCGCCTCCACCTGCTTCATATCTACTGTCTCGATGGCCTCTGAGAGGAGCTTGCCTGCCACACCCGCCGTGTGCAGGGTCAAAGCTAGGATCCCTGGCAAGGGTCCTAGGCCAATCGCGGCCACAAAAACCAATGCCAAGACCAGTTCGTTAAGCCCCCTGAGGACATCCATGAGCCCGCGCACAAGCAGGTAAACCGCAGGGGAACGCATGACATTTCTGGATCCCAGGAAGGCCAAGGGAACCGTGAGAAAAGTGGCCAGGAAGGTGCCCCAGAGGGCCATCATCAGGGTTTGCAACAGGGAGTAAAGGAAGTTGGGCAAGAAGTAAAAGCTGGGAGGAAAGAAGCGAGCCAAGAAGGCCGCACTCCTCCCCAAGCCAGCTAACAACTTTCCTGGCGAGATCCCGGCAGGCTCCGCCGTCAGCAAGAGAGCGAGAAAAACCCCCCCATACAGCACAACCGTGCTCAGCTCCCTGCGCTTAAGCTCTGCTGGCAGGGGGGGAAGTCTCCTAGAGTTGGCACTCAGGTTTCTTAAGAGCATCGTTGACCTTGCGGAAGGGATCGTAATCTGCGTCGCTAGCCGGCTCAAAGCCCTTCAGCCCACGAGCCTCCAGCCATTTCTGACCCTCCGGCGTGTTTTCGTACTCCAGATAGGCCGTGCGCAAGGCCTCCTTGAGATCCTCTGGCAGATCTTTACGGTAGGCCCAGGGAGAGGAAGGAATGGGATCCGATCTCCAGATGACCTCAAAGTCCTCTATGCCTTTGATCTGCCCCTTCTTGGTGGCAAGGCTGATCCCGGTATCCCAGGTTACACCAACGGGAATGGTTCCCTGAGCTATCCCCAAGATGACCGACTCGTGGTTGCCAGCAAAAGCCACCTGCTTGAAATACTCCTTGGGCTTGATTTTGGCCTCAAGACAGAAGTGGGCCATGGGCACCTTGAAGCCAGAGGTGCTCTCTGGGTCGACGAAAGCAAAATCTTTGCCCTTGGCGTCTTCTAGAGTTTTGATGCCACTGCCTTTCTTGGAAAGCATCAAGGAGTGATAAACGGTACCCGAGCGCAGCGAGTCCTCTTTCACGAACGCTTCAATGGGAGCGTTGGCCTTTTCAATGGCATCTACGTAGGAGGCAGGGCCGTAGAAAGCTACGTGAGTTTGGCCTTGTGCCTGGGAGACCATCACCGCCGTGTAGTCACCGGCCACAAACAGGCGGACGGGGATCCCCAGTTTTTGTTTGAGATAATCCAAAAAGGGAGCATAGCGAGCTTCGTAATCGGCAGCACTCTCCACCGGTACTTCAGCAATCACCAGCTCCTTGGGCCAGTTTTGCTTCTGAGCCAGCCCTGGAACCCAGCTGGAAATTCCCATGAGGAAGGCAGCAAGGAACAGAATTTTTCTTCTCCGCATAAGGTTTTCTCCTTTGCAGTTAACTTGCGGTTGAAGGTGGATCTTGTTAGACCCTCAAGGTTGAGGAAAACCATTCGCTTGCCTCGTGGGTTTCCTTCTCCCCAAAGTAGAGCTCCCTTTCCTTTTCAGAGGTAAAATCGGAAAGCGGCCCATTGAAGAAAACCTGGCCCTCCTTGAAAGCAACGACTCGATCGGCGTAATGGCGCACCATTTCTAGGTGGTGCAGGGTAACCAGCAACGGAATCCCCTGGCGGCGCACCGCTCCCAGCAGCAGCTCCATAATTACCTTTGCATTTTTAGGATCCAAAGCCGAAATGGGCTCGTCGGCCAGAATCAGGGCTGGCTCCTGGATCAAGGCGCGAGCAATACCCACTCGCTGCTGCTGCCCCCCTGAGAGAGCGTCGGCCCTTTGCCAGGCATGCTCTAGCAACCCTACCTCTTCCAGCAGCTTTTCCGCCTTGGCCAAATCCTGAACAGAAAAGTGCTTGAAAAGACCCCGAATGGGACTCAGGTGAGGCAGACGCCCAACAAGAACGTTTTCCAGAACCGTCAGGCGCCCGATGAGTTGAAAGGTCTGGTAGACCATGGCCGTGCGCCTGCGCAGCTGTTGCAGGGCATCCCTTTGGCCTTCATGGAGAGGAAGAGAATCAACCCAAACTTTTCCGCCGCTGAGCTTGACCATCCCTTTCAAAAGCCTAAGAAAGGTCGACTTTCCTGCTCCCGAAGGTCCGATCAAGGCCACAACCTGCGCTCCATCGCCAAATAGGTCAAGGTAAACCTCCCTTAGGGCAACCTTGTTTTTGAAGGCAACCCAAAGGTTCTCGACTTGGATGCGCATAAGCTACCTCACGGCGGGAAAACCGGTAACAAACTTAGCAGATTGGCCTGATACTGAAGTTAAAACCAAGTTAAGCTTTGCTGGCCTGGGCAGCAGGACTTCTCAATGGCTTCTCGAAACTGGCTTTGGCCTGGAGGGCGCTCTTGGAGGTACCCCTGGGAGAGCTTGCTCTGCTATCTTGCTAATAATCTCGATTGGTTTTCTGCCAAACCCTTATGGCTGCTGCTGTGATCTCGGGCCTCTCTTGGCAGTCCCCCAGAGCCCTTTCACCGGAGGAGATGGCTTGGTTAGGCAGCCTCACCTACAATGAACAGGGCCTGATCCCGGCCATCGTGCAGGACTACCTGGACGGAACAGTGCTGATGATGGCCTGGATGAACCGGGAATCGCTGCAAAAAACCCTGGAAACAGGCCGCACCTGGTTTTGGAGCCGCTCGCGGCAGGCGTTGTGGCCCAAGGGGGAAACTTCTGGCCATGTGCAGTGGGTCAAGCAAATCCGCTACGACTGCGACGGCGACGCGCTGGTGATCTTGGTGGAGCAGGTGGGGGATGCGGCTTGCCACACGGGGGCGCGGAGCTGTTTCTTTCGCCCTTTGCAAGGGGATCCCCTTCCAGCAGCCGATACCCTGTCGCAGGTGTTTGCCGTGGTCAAGGCCCGCCAGGCGGATCCCCGTCCCGATTCCTACACCAGCAGCTTGCTAGCCAAGGGGGAAAATGCCATTTTGAAGAAACTTGGCGAGGAGACGGCTGAGGTGGTGATGGCGGCTAAGGATCAAGACCGCGTGGCTTTGGCCCGTGAGATGGCCGATCTCTGGTACCACTGCCTCGTGGCCCTTGCTCACTATCAGGTAGATGTTAGGGATGTCTATCGCCAGCTCCAAGCCCGCCGTTCCGCCAAGTGAAAGGGCCATGTCCCCCGAAGGCGGTGCTCCCGCAGATCCCTCTCCGTCCTCTTGGGATCCCTCCCTGGACAAAGCCCACCTGGATTTACAAGCCGCGCGCTGTGGCCAAGTGGATCTGGAAACCGATCGGGAGACCTTGGCCCGTTACCTGAGAGGCCATGCCCAGTGGATCCAGCGGTGCTTCAGGCCATTGCAGGTGGAAGCTTTGTCTGCCGAGACTTACAGGTTGCAGTTTTTCCGCATGGGCGGCCTTGGGTTTGAGCTGGAGCCCAGTTTTGGGGTGAGGATCTGGCCGGATGAAGATTACCGGTTTCGCCTGACCTCGATTGAGTTGCCCGGCGATGAGGGAATGCCTTACCGGGTTAACTGCCAAGCCGATTTCCGGCTGGAGGAGCTACAGGGATCCCTGAAAGACCTGCCCACAACTCGTGTTCACTGGTCTCTTCATCTGGAGATTGGGCTGGCTTTGCCCAGGTTTTTGCAGGTTCTGCCCCGCAAGTTGGTTTATCGGGTGGCCCATCAAGTGGTGCAGCAGGTAACCCGGGGTATGAGTGACCGCCTCACCCACAATGTGTGCAGCGATTTCTATCGCTCTATTGGGTGTCCCGATCACCCCTATCGCTTAATTGCAGTGGAAGACAAAGCGTGATATCTTAGGCGCCAAGTAAGTTGCCGGTCAGCTTTCGAGTAGTGCTCCGGCAACCGGCGATGGAGTTCGCCGCAACCGCCTCACTTGGAATTTTTCTATAGAGGAAGAGGGTTCTAACCTCAAAAGCTGAGGCTGATGACTCCTACACTTCTGGGCAAGTCCAGGGGGTAGGGGTCTTTGGCTTTGTTTGAGGCCCCACCCTGCGGACGCGATGGTGCTCCCGCTCCTGACGCGGATGGCTTTTTCTCCCTGGGCTGCCCTTCAACACCCTGACGACAAGGAGATGAGGATCTGGTGATGCTGGGCAGTTGGCTGTGGATCTTGGTGATGGGCTTTTTTGTCGGCCAAATCGTGGGTCGGTTGGGGATGCCCCCTCTGTTGGGGATGATCCTCGTAGGGATCCTGCTGGGAGAGGTCTTGTCTCCCGAGGTGCTGGCAGCGGCAGGGGATCTGCGGCTGGTGGCGGTGATGATCATTTTGATGAAGGCGGGCCTGGGGCTGGATCGGGAGAAGCTGGTCCAGCAAGGGTCTGTAGCCCTGCGGCTGGGTTTTTTGCCGGCCGCCTGTGAGGCGGTGGCAGTGGCCCTGTTGAGCACTGGGATCCTGGGGTTAGACTGGCCTACCGGTTTGCTGCTGGGCTGTGTGATCGGGGCAGAGTCGCCGGCTGTGATCGTGCCGGGGATGTTGCGCCTCAAGAGTTTGGGCTGGGGAGTAACCAAAGGGATCCCGGATGCCATTTTGACCGGCAGCGCCCTTTCCGACGTACTGCTGTTGTTGGGGTTTAGCCTGCTGCTCAGCTTTTTGGGCCAAGGATCCGCCGCGAGCGTTCGCTTGGGAAGCCTGGAGCTGTCGCCGCTGCAGTGGCTGCCGTTCCAGGTGGTGATGGAGATCCTGCTGGGCGTGGCTGTAGGCTACCTGGGGGCGCGGGTTCTGGTGTCGCTGCTAACCCAACAAAACTGGACCCGCAACAGCGTCCAGGAAGCGCTGCTGGCTGCCTGTATGGCCCTGGGGCTGGTGCTGGCACCGCAGGTGTGGCCCTATTTTTCCGGCTATTTGGCGGTGATGGCCCTGGGGTTCTTTCTAATTGAGCTGGATGCCCCCTTGGCGCGGCGGCTGCGAGGTGGGTTCGATGCCCTCTGGACGGTGGCGGAGATCGTGTTGTTTGTGCTGTTGGGAGCGTCGCTGGATCTGGGGGTGCTGGGATCCGTGTTCTGGCCGGGCTTGCTGCTCTTAACCCTGAGCCTGCTGCTGGGGCGGGGCTTAGGTTGGTGGCTTTCCACTCTGGGAAGCAATTGGAACGGGCGGGAGCGGCTGTTTTTGCTACCGGGCAACATGGCCAAGGCGACGGTGCAGGCGGCTATTGGTGGGATCCCTTTGGCCCAAGGGATCCCCGGTGGGGAGATCATTTTGGCTTTGGCGGCTCTGTCGATTTTGGTCACGGCCCCCCTGGGTGCTTGGCTGACCCAGGTGTGTGCTCCCCGGCTTTTGGAAAAAGGAGAGGTGGATCCCACCAAGGTAGGCAGCCAGGGCAAGGTGAGCTTTTTGGCAGCGGTGGACACCTCCCCTTTGGCCGAAGCCGTGCTGCGCAAGGTGGCCGATTTGGCGCGGCGGGTGGATGGGGAAGTGATTGTGTTGCATGTTACCGATAAGCCGCAGGGGAAAGGGGTAGAACTGTTGCGGCAACTCACCCAGCGTCTTTTGGCGGATATTCGCCACCAGTTTTGCTTGGCCTCGGGGCCCTTGGCAGAGACCATCGTAACCCTAGCTCAGGAGCGGCAGGTAACCGACATCGTCATGGGCAAGCGGGGCCACCGCGGCTGGGAGCAGGTTTTGGTGGGATCCACTTCCCAAGCGGTGTTGGAAACCAGCCCGATTCCGGTAATTTTGGTAGAGGAAGAGGACTTCAAGAGAAGCAGGATCCCTATCTCTGAGGGCAGAAAAAGCTAAGGATCCCACCTTTTCCGTAGGAAGTTCTGGGAACACAGTTCAAGGAGAATAGATGCGCTTGCAATCGGTGTGGGCTTACCTAAACCATGGCTTGGTCTCTCCCAGTTTGAGAGTTCCCTTTGCGGTTGCGTTGGGGGCTATTGGCGGATCCCTGAGTCGCTACTATCTATCCCTCTGGTTTGCGGAGCGATTTGGCCCTAGCTTTCCCTACGGAACCCTGATCATCAACTTATCGGGTTGTGTGGTCATGGGTTGGTTCATGACCGTGGCTATGGAACGCCCTGAGATCTCACCGGAAATTCGCCTGCTGTTCGGGGTGGGATTCCTGGGTTCCTACACCACCTTTTCTACCTATGAACTGGATACCTTTAGCCTCTGGCAGCAACATCGCTTTGCTGCTGGGCTTGTCTATTGGCTCGGTTCTTGCCTATTTGGAGCCTTGGCTATGGAGCTTGGGATCCTGTTGGCACGATTGTGGCGATAACGTTTAACGTAACCCCTATCAATCAGCAATCTATCCATCCAAAAGCCAGGTGCAGCAACTGGTCATTTTGGGCAATAACTTTTTTCTTAAAAGCACCGGGATCCCCACTAGTCAACCCCCTGGAATTTCTTATCTTAAGGAGCACTCTTCACCAAAGCAATATACAGTTTTTCCAGCGTTACTCACTACAGCCAATGCCAGCCAATCTCTTGCCTGACAAGGATCCCACTTCACTGTAGACCTTATGTGAAGCGGAAAAATCTGTAACCATGACAATCGCAACAGCCCAAAAACAAAAGGGATACAAGTATGCTAGATGATGAACCAGAAGTTTATAAATTGGATATTTACATCGGCGAGTCAGACCGTTGGCAAGGGAAGCCTCTCTACCTGGCTCTGCTGGAGCTAGGTCGTCAGCGTGGGCTAGCTGGTGGTACTGTGGTGCGAGCTATTGCTGGCTTTGGTCGAAACAGTCATATTCGCAGCAGTAACCTTCTAGAGCTTTCCACAGATCTGCCCATTTTGGTAACTTTCATCGACACGCCGGAAAAAATCAAAGCCTTTCTACCGGAAGTAAAAACTCTGATGCATGACGGTCTAGTTACTTGCCATAGGGTACAAGTATTCCATCATGTTCCTCATCAACAACAATAGTCCAGATCTGAAAATAGATTCCCCATTGCCAAGGAGCTGGTTATGCCCGATTCCCCTTCTGCCCTGCGCTTTATTGTTTTGCTGGGGATCGTCAGCCTCTGCGCCGATGCCACCTACGAAGGGGCACGCAGCATTTCTGGAGCTTTTTTGGGATCCCTAGGGGCCAGCGGCACGGTGGTGGGCCTGGTGGCCGGCGGGGGGGAGCTATTGGCCTATGGCTTGCGGTTGGGGGTGGGCTATTGGAGCGACCAGCTGGGCAGGGATCCCGCGCACCGCAGTCGGGGTCACTGGCGGCTCACCACCTTGGGCTATGTCATCAACACAGCGGTGATCCCGGCTTTGGCCTGGGCGGGCAGTTGGCCTTGGGCTGCTTTGCTGTTGCTGGCCGAGCGGACGGGCAAAGGGATCCGCACCCCGCCGCGGGACGTGTTGCTCTCCCATGCAGCCTTGCAGGTGGGTCGGGGCTTGGGGTTTGGCCTGCATGAGACCCTAGATCAAATTGGGGCAGTGGCAGGGCCGCTGCTGGTGGCAGCCATGCTAGGAGCGGGATATGGCTTCCGGGGCGCGTTTTTGGCCTTGGGGATCCCGGCAGCGGTGGGGCTGGCGGCTTTGGGGCTAGCGCAATGGCTGTATCCCAGTCCGCGCGACTTTGAGCCGGAGCCGGAGATGACTCCAGCAAAAGGCTTGCCCAAAGTTTTCTGGCTGTATCTTTTGGCAGCAGCCTGTGTGGCTATGGGGTTTGCGGATTTTCCCCTCATTGCCCTGCATCTGCAACAACAGTCAGGGAGCGATGGGGCAGGGATCCCTTTGCTCTATGCCCTGGCCATGGGGGTGGATGCCCTAGCAGCCCTGGGCTGTGGCTGGCTGTTTGACCGCGTGGGGCTGTGGAGCTTGCTGGGAGCAGTGGCGGTATCGGCTGGATTTGCGCCTCTAGCCTTTTCCGGCACCTATGCTCTGACGGTGCTGGGCATGGTGCTCTGGGGCATTGGCTTGGGCGCTCAGGAATCGGTCATGAAGGCGGCAGTAGCCAGCATGGTGACCCCCCAGACGAGGGGCTTTGCCTTCGGCCTGTTTACCAGCGTCTACGGCCTGGCCTGGTTTTTGGGCAGCGCCCTGATGGGGGTGCTTTATGATTTCTCCCTTCCAGGTCTGGTAGCCTTCTCAGTGGCTGCTCAAGCTGTGGGAGCGGCTATCCTGCTGGCTGTAGCGGGACAGGCTGGGGCTGGGCAATGAAAAAGCCCTGCACCAGATCCACGCCGTGTTCGCAAACCCACTGTAGCTCCCCCGCAGTCTCGATCCCTTCCGCTAGCGTGGTGATCCCCAGGTCTTGGGCCAGCTCCAGCAGCTTTTGGGCAATCACCGCCTTGTAGGGATCCCGGTCCACCCCGCGAATGAGCTCTCCATCCAACTTGATCATGTCTGGCCGCAGCTGGTGCAGCAGGTTCAGGGATCCATAGCCAGCCCCCAAA
This sequence comes from Synechococcus sp. R5-13, assembly GCF_047462015.1. Classification (NCBI taxonomy): domain Bacteria; kingdom Bacillati; phylum Cyanobacteriota; class Cyanophyceae; order Synechococcales; family Synechococcaceae; genus Synechococcus; species Synechococcus sp. R5-13. The sequence goes on from NZ_JANSIL010000024.1 coordinate 20,857, forward strand.
TCATCCAAAGCCACCCGAAAGCCTGCCTGCTGATAGAAGTGCAAAATCCGCTGCAAATGGTTCAAATCGGGGCTGCGGTCAGACTCATTGACCTCAAACACCACCCGCTGGGGCGGGATCCCGGCGCGGCTAATAGCCCAGACAGTATGGCGCAGGCAAAAAGCCGGGTCGTAGATGGCAGTGGGGCTGAAGTTGATAAAGAGATCCCCCTGCAAGTGGTGCTGCATGGCCGCGGCAATGGCCGTGCGGCGGGCGGCCAAGTCCAGCTGGTAGAGCAAATGGGCTTCCCGAGCCATAGCAAAGAGCAAACCCGCGTTGATCAACCGCCCTTCCTTGTCCAGTCCTCGCACCAGCGCCTCATGGCCCACCACAAAAGCGGGATCCCGCGCCTGGACAATGGGCTGAAAGTAGGTGGTGAGCCGGCTTTCTGCCAACACTTCCAGCAACAGCTCGGCCTGAGTGCGGTGGAACAACTCCTGCAACAACTCCACCCGGGCGCAATCCTGCCAACAGGGATCCCTATCTCCGGCCAAAAACAGAGCGCGGCTGGCCCGCATCTCCTGCTGCGAAAGAACCTCGGCCATTCCTTCTAGGGTTTTCTTGAGGGCCCCCTGGGCAATGGAAACCGCCAGGCCAAGGTTTTCCAAAAGTTGAACCGAAAGGGGGGCTGGGATCCCCTCCTTAGCCTCCAGAAGCTGCACCACCTTGCGCTGGGTGTGAGGGGTGGGCAGCCAGAGAAACAGACGCCCTGCCTCCTGCCAAAAGGTAGGCAGAGCCGGACACTCAGGACAAGACATAGGATTTCGGGGAATAGCTAGGCAGTCCCACCGACAGTATGCCCTCGCTCTCCCAGGAGAAAGCAAACTTTACAAACAGCGCTAGAACTGATCCTTCATACCTCGCAGCCGGGCAAAAACCCGCACCGGATCCTGAGCTCCGGTGGCTGCCTGCAAAGCCGGCTGATCCCAACGCAAGAAGGGATTGGTGCAGCGTTCCTCGCCAATGGTGCTGGGGACAGTCGGGGATCCCGTCTGGCGCAGGGCAGCCACCTGCTGATAACGCGCCTGCAGGTCGGGGTTGTCTCCATCCACTGTCAGGGCAAACCTGAGATTGTTCAAGGTGTATTCGTGGGCACACCACACCCGTGTGGCTTCCGGCAACTGCCGCAGTTGATCCAGGGATCCCAGCATCTGCTCCGGCGTGCCTTCAAACAGCCGCCCGCATCCCCCGGCAAACAGGGTGTCCCCACAGAAGAGATCCCCACTCTCGGAAAAGTAGTAGGCAATATGGCCGCGGGTATGGCCGGGCACAAACAGCACCTTTGCTAGCCGACCCGCAAACTCCACTGTTTCCCCTGCCTTGAGCTCCACCGTCTGGCCAGGGATCCGCCCCCGATCCACCTGGCTGCCATAGACTCTGGCACGGGGATAGCGCTCCAAAAGCTGTCGGTTGCCCCCCACGTGGTCGTGGTGGTGGTGGGTGTTGAAAATGGCCACCAACTCCGCCCCCAGCTCGGCCAGCTTTTCCAACACGGGCTCAGCCACTGCCGGATCCACCACGGCTGCTGTTGCAGTGTCGGGATTGTGGAGCAGGTAGATGTAGTTATCGCGCAGGGCAGGCAACTGGAGAACGCGCATGGCTCGGCTAACTCTCAAAAATGGCCTGTTCTACGTCTTGCCGGCTGAGGGAATAGGGAAAAGATAAGGTTTTCGTGTTGCCGTCTGGGTAGGTGTATCGCACCCAAATGCTGGTTTCTTCCAGGCGCAAAATGGCTTTCCAGCCAGGCCGTTCGCAAAACCACTGCTCCACATCCTGCGGATCGCGGGTGCAGCCCTGATCCTCCAGCCAGCGTTCGATGGTGTGGAGCGGGTGATTGTACAGGGGCGTGGTTGCAGGAGGCAAAGGCATGGCGAGATTCAAGAAAAGCAATCAAACCCTAGAGTCAACGGGCTATGTTCATTCAAGCACTCCTGATCCAGAATCCGAAAACTCGATCCCAATGTCCTACCGAAGAGGGCAGGAAATGCTCGCAGAATCAGCTTGCCCCACTCTCTCGCAGCCAAGCGAGGACACCTGCCAACACCAAACACACAACCAGGGTGGATCCCATCAGCAGCAGGGCACACAGCTCGCCAGCCGAAAGTGGGCGGGTTTCCATACGCAGCTCTAGAGAATCGGCACCAAGGGATCCCGGCATGCCCAGAGATCCCGTGTTGGCGGTCACCGCCCGTAAGCTGGCATCGTAGATGGCCCGTTTCGCCGGGTTGCTAAGGACAAGGTAGGCCTCCTGCAACTCTTGGAAGCAGCGAATGGCCACTTCCGGAGCCAGGGGAGAAGTATCGGGATGGTAGCGCTTGCTCAATTGCCGGTAGGCCCGCCGGATGGCCTCAGGAGATGCCCCTGGAGACAGACCCAGCCGTTGGTAGTAGGTGAGGGAAGTCAAGGAGCGCATGCAACCTATGGAGGAGCAAGACTACAGGGGCAGCAAAACCGCTTTCAGGGGAGCACAGCTCTAGTCCAGTGTAATCACTCGCGCAGACACCGGGATCCCTGCAGCAAGCCTCTATTCTTCCTCATCCTCTTCAGACTTAGCTTTGGGATAGTAGAAACCGGTGTTGCGACCGCTGAGAATGGCGCGCCCAATGGTCATGGCTCGCTGGGCCTGGAGCTTAGCTTTGCCCAGCCAGACGGCGTAGCGCCTGCGACTGCGGGCTTTAGAAGTTTTCTTCTTAGGAACAGGCATGGCTTCGCACAAAAACACAGCCTTACTAGGCTAGCATTGAGGCTGCGCTGCCGATCCCAGCTTTATTCAGGCAAGTAGCCTATCAGTGGTTGACCAAAAGGCGCGGCAAGCCCCGTCCTTCAGGGCAGGGAAGGATAGCGCGAACCGTAGCCTATATCGTTGTCATCACGCATAGGCCAAGAATACGATTGAGCGGTGCAACGACTTCAAGCCTTCAAGTACG
>NZ_JANSIL010000025.1:0-12610 GCF_047462015.1 Synechococcus sp. R5-13
GCAGAACAGGCTCAGGGCTACTGAAAGCCCGCTCCGTACCGCTTAGCGGTCGGAGCCGGGTAGTTTACGGAGTGGAGGGCATAGCAGGCCAGCAACCAATTGAGCAGGCGGGCCACCACACGAGCGGTTTGCCGTGTTGCGGATCCCACCGCCACCCCTCCCAGCGAAAGGCCAACCACAGGACGAGCGGCAAAGATGGCCTCACAGGTCTGCAACAGTTGCAACCAACTCACCCCCCCTGGCTCTGGGTGATTCACGGCGGGCGCTAAGGAAGGATCCAGCACACTGCAGTCCACCACCAAAAACACCGGTTGATCCGGCAAAGAGGCCACCACCTGCTGGGGATCCCAGCCATCTTGGGCCCAGAATATTGGGCTGTGGTGGGCTTTCAGCCATGCGTAGGCCCGCGCACTGCCGCTGCGCAATCCCACATGGATCACCGGCAGCTTGTGCTGATAGAGCAACTCCACCCAGGCAGCACTGCCATAGCTTGTATCTTGATCCGGCTGGGTCATCTCTGGGGGCGGCATCAGGTTGGCATGAGCGCTGCAATGCACCACACTCAGAGTTGGGTAGTGCTTCCAGAGGGCACGAATGGCCCCCCAACTGGCGGCCAAGACCGAAGGCAACAGCACCGGCCATTGTTGTCGTCTCCAAGCTTGAGTCACCGCCGCCTCACACATGCCGTAGGGAGGCTCATCCACCAGCCCCGGCAACTGCGCCACCGCCAGCTTATCCACATCGATCCCCAACCTCGGCTCGAAGGCACACAGCTCCGAACCGGCATTGAGAATGGCCATTGGAGCCTGAGTATCGTGGCCAAAGGCGGTGGGAATGAGAATGACCCTAGCGTTGGATTGCGAGCTGGGATGGAGGGACCACTGGGCCATGGGCGCTGTTCCTTTTCCAGAAAGCTGTGGGTCTCCGGCTTGTTCTATGGTGGCCTACAGGGCGCCCAGGGATCCGTCTGAGGGCCAGCCAGTCTGCTACGAAAGATTACAGTTCCCAGGCGGAACTGGGGCCAAAAATCGAGTCAGTGGTAGATTCAAAGTGCTTCGCGCCGCAAACCGCGGTTTGGACAAGGCAAACCACCGCAAACCACAACGAGTTGAGAAAGGTAGACTATGGCTGTGATGGAAGGCGATCCTCGTCAGGGAGCAAAGCTGCCTCTATTTGGGGGATCCACCGGGGGGCTGTTGAGCGCAGCCGAAACCGAAGAAAAATACGTCATCACCTGGACGGGCAAGCCGGGGCAGGTGTTTGAAATGCCCACCGGCGGCGCTGCCGAAATGGTGGAAGGCAAAAACTTTCTCACCTTTGCCCGCAAAGAGCAGTGTTTGGCGCTGGGTGCCCAGTTGAGATCCGACTACAAGATCAACGACTACCAGATCTTCCGCATTCCGGCAGGTGGAGAGCCTGTGTTGGTGCATCCCAAAGACGGCGTCTTTCCCGAGAAGGTCAACGAAGGCCGCGAGCCCATCGGCAAAGTGGATCGCAACATCGGCAAAAACAAGGAGCCGATTACCTACAAGTTCACCGGCGGGAAACCCTGGGACTAAGTCCAGCGGCCCTTGTCTTGTCGGATCCCCTGGTCAATTCAGGGGATCTTTATTTGTTCGCGGGCACCTGGTTCTGGAGCGGTTGCCGACGGCCCTCACCCCCAGCCCCTCTGCTGTTGCTTGTCCCTTTTGGGAAGAGTCGGGCTGCCCCTGGCGAAGAAAAGCCCCAGCCCACCCGGGGCTGGAGCCATACCCGAAAAAGCCCGGGATCCCTGAGGCAGGATCTGGGCCAACCTACTTGGCAATCGCCGCGAAGAACTCCTTGGATTTCACTGGGTCGGGGTGCATGGTTTTCTGGCCGGGCTGCCAGTTGGCCGGGCAAACTTCATCGGGGTGAGATTGCACGTATTGGATAGCTTGCAGGGTGCGCAAGGTTTCATCCACACTGCGGCCAAAGGCCAGGTTGTTAATGGTGGCGTGCTGGATGATCCCTTCTTTGTCGATGATGAACAGGCCGCGCAGCGCCACACCGGCCTCCGGATCCAGAACATTGTAGGCAGCGCTGATCTCCTTTTTCAGGTCAGAGACCAGAGGATACCTCAGCTCACCCACCCCTCCGGCTTTGCGGTCGGTCTGGATCCAGGCCAAGTGAGAGTATTCGCTATCCACTGAAACACCCAGGATCTCGGTATCCAGCTTGGCAAAGTCGTCATAGCGGTCGCTGAAGGCCGTGATCTCCGTTGGGCAGACAAAGGTGAAGTCCAAGGGGTAGAAGAACAACACCACATACTTCTTACCCCTGTAGTCGGAGAGCTTCACCGTCTTGAATTCCATGTCATAGACGGCGGTGGCGGAAAAATCGGGAGCGGGCTGCCCCACTCGCAGGCATCCTTCCTGAGACATAAATCAACGCTCCTTGCGGTAAAGTGCAAATGTAAACCAAACCTAACATACCATACTCATAATGACTCTGCCTTAACTCGATAGATAGCGACGGATCCCAACTGCCGGGATCCGGATAATGCCCATTTTTCCATGCTGATCGGCTCAGCTCTGCAAGGGATCCTGTTGTCATGAGGGTGGCGCTGGAGTTCCTCTATCACTTCTGTTGTGACCGCTGTCGGCGGTGGTGGAGCCAGGCCGATGTGGAGCCCCAACCTGGGGATCGCCTGTATTGCCCCTATTGCGGCCATCAAAATTGTGTGGAGCGCATCGATACCTTTCGCAATGCTGCGCGGGGCAGTTGCCTGACCCGTCCCCCCGATGCCCCTTCTCCAGAGCCGCGTCCGCCCTCTGAAAAACTCGGGGATCGGCCTCAGGAGAAGCGATCCCCAATCTAGTTATCCTGGGCAAACCCAGTCCTCTTGCCCCTGTGGGGCAGCCAGCCGCTAGAGCCTGTCAACCGTTCAACGCATCCGCCAGAGTTCCCCGGTGTGAAGATGACCATAGGTAGAGGTCAACCTCAGGCGAGGAAGAATCCACCAGATGGCGACAGAGGCGGCGCTCTTCCAGGATGGCGGTGGAGCAGCAGCAACTGTAAACTTCCAGATAGTCGTCCGGCTCCGCCTCAAAAATCGCCTGCTGGCCGGGGAAGAGGGTGCGCTCCCAGTGGCCGGGGATCGTGCGGATCACCTGAACCTGTCCGGAACGGTTGACAAAAGCGTATCTTTTCATTGCGTTTTTTTAATGGTGTTAAGAAAAACTTATTGCCCTTAAAATAGGCTACCATCCCTGATCCCCAAGCGGCAATAGTAAGCCGCCAAGACGGGGATCGCTCTTCCTGACTGGCTTTGGGAGATTTGTTCTCTCAGCTTATTGGGGTTGAGAGAATGGGATCCCGAGGAGAAGCCTGCCCTGGTAAACTGAGGGGAAGAGTCTGAAGATATCCTTAAGTTGGCCTTCACCATTCCGAGATCAGCAAGGGGGCACATCGTGGACAACAAGTTGGGGCTAGAGATCATCGAAGTCGTGGAGCAGGCTGCCATTGCCGCCGCCCGCTGGATGGGCAAAGGGGACAACAAGACCGCCGACCAGGTGGCTGTAGAGGCCATGCGGGAGAAACTCAACCAGATCCCTATGCGCGGTCGCATCGTCATCGGGGAAGGAACCCGCGATGAGGCCCCCATGCTCTACATCGGCGAAGAAGTGGGCATCTGTACCCGCCCGGATGCTGAGCAGTTCTGCCGCGTGGAAGAGCTGGTGGAGATTGACATCGCTGTGGATCCCTGTGAGGGCACCAACCTGGTGGCCAAAGGCCAAAATGGCTCCATGGCCGTGCTGGCCATCTCTGAGAAAGGTGGCCTTCTCCATGCCCCGGACATCTACATGCAAAAGCTGGCAGCTCCGCCCCAGGCTAAGGGCAAGGTGCACATCGACTATCCCCCAGAGAAAAATCTCAAGATCATCGCCGAAAGCCTGGATCGGGAGGTGTCGGATCTGACGGTGGTGGTCATGGATCGCAAGCGCCACCTCGATCTGATTCGCCAAATTCGAGAGGCGGGGGCGCGGGTGAAGCTGATTACCGATGGCGACATCTCGGCGGCTCTCTCGGCAGGCTTCAATGGCACCGGCATTCATGCCCTGATGGGGATCGGGGCTGCTCCTGAGGGAGTGATCTCGGCAGCTGCTCTGCGGTGCTTGGGCGCCCACTTCCAAGGTCGGCTGATCTACGATCCCGAGGTGGTTCAGGCAGGCACCTACTTGCCACCCGTGGAGGAAACGCGACGGGAACTCAAAGAAAAAGGCATCGAGGATCCCGACAAGGTGTGGGAGTGTGAAGAGCTGGCCAGTGGCAAGGAAGTGCTCTTTGCTGCCACCGGGATCACCGATGGTGACTTGATGCGCGGGGTACGTTTCTTTGGGGGTGGGGCCCGCACCGAGACCTTGGTGATTTCCAGCCAATCCCGCACGGTGCGCTTTGTGGATACCATCCACATGAAAGATGGCCAGCAGCCCCGCGGACTGCAGCTGCGCTAAGGGATCCCTATCTAACATCCTCGCAGATCGGGGCGGCTTTCCCCTGGTGAAGGTCGCCCTTGCCTTTTTGGGGCCTTTTTGGGAAAGTTACGAAATCTATCAAGCCCCAACCCGTGAAAACGTAATAACTCTTCAGCAAAATCCGGCAAAACCGGTTCGATACTGGTCTTAGGGTTTAGGTAGGCTGAGAAAAGTTACCTAAGCTTGCTGGAACCGAGTCAAGGGATCCCCCATATCGGTTACAGCTTTTGCCTTCTTTCTGAAACAATATTTGCTTTTGTTCAGAGTTTTTGTTTTTAATAACTTTTGCTGTTGCTGTACAGACGACGGAGAGGCATGTTTATCGCGGTTGTCGGTCTTAGCCATCGCACAGCTCCTGTGGAGATTCGGGAGCGCCTCAGCATCGCGGAGGCGGAGGTGGGAGAGACGATCCAGCAGCTTCGCGCCCACCCCCACATTGAGGAGGCTGCGATCCTCAGCACCTGTAACCGGCTGGAGGTCTACATCGTCACCTCAGAAATGGAGAGTGGTGTCCGGCAGACGATGCAGTTCTTGGCTGAGCTGAAAGGGATCCCCTTGCCCCAACTGCGTCCGCACCTGTTTACCCTTCTTTACCAGGATGCCGTAACCCACCTGATGCGGGTGGCTGCCGGGCTAGATAGCTTGGTGCTGGGAGAAGGGCAGATCCTCTCGCAGGTGAAAAAAGCCCAGCAGCTGGGCCAAGCCTGCAACGGCATGGATCGCATCCTCAATCGCCTTTTTAAGGCAGCCATTACCGCCGGCAAGCGCGTCCGTACCGAAACGGAGATCGGCACCGGCGCCATGTCCATCAGCTCGGCAGCGGTGGAGTTGGCTCTGCAAGAGCAGGGATCCCTCTCTCAGGGCAAAGTTACCGTGGTGGGGGCGGGGAGAATGGCCCGTCTGTTGGTGCAGCACCTGTTGGCCAAAGGGGCAGTCGATATCACGGTGGTCAACCGCTCCCTGGAGCGGGCCGAAGCCCTGGCCAAGCAATTCGAGCAGCCGATCCAGGTGTTGCCCTGGGAGTCGCTGCTGAGCAGCGTGGCCGAGTCCAACTTGGTCTTCACCAGCACCGGTGCCACCCAGCCGATCCTCACCTACCAGCAACTGGCAGGGGTGCTGCAGCCAGATCAGCCGCTGTTGTTGGTGGATATCTCTGTGCCCCGCAACATCGATCCCGATGTGGAAAAGCTGAAGGGGGTACAGGTGTTCAATGTGGATCACCTCTCCCGCATCGTGGAAGAAAACCGCGCCCAACGGCAAAAGCTGGCTCTGGCTGCCGAGGCCCTAGTGGAAGAGGAGGTGGATCAATTCATGGAGTGGTGGCGTTCTCTGGAGACGGTGCCCACCATTTCCAGCCTGCGCCACAAGGTGGAGTCTATCCGCGAACAGGAGATGGAAAAAGCTCTCTCCCGCCTGGGCAAAGACTTCGCCGAGAAGCATCTGGAGGTGATCGACGCCTTGACCCGCGGCATCGTCAACAAGATCCTGCACGACCCGATGGTGCAACTGCGGGCCAAACGGGATATTGAGGCGCGGCGGGCAGCCATGCGGATCTTGCAGGAACTGTTCAACCTGGATCCGGTGGTGTTTCAAGCCCAGCAGGAGCGCTAGGGATCCCTTGGCGAAGAGCGCATGACTTGAAGAATTGTAACAGCTCTCCCATCTGGGGTGGAGGGCACCCCTTAGGATACAAAGCGTAAGCCACAGGATCTGGGATTATGTTCGGACAATACGAAGTTTTTGTGCAGTTGGCCCTGCTGGCCTTGATTGTCTTGGCAGGCCCGGCGGTCATCCTGCTGCTCTATCTGCGCGGCGCCGATATGTAGGGGATCCCTCTGGATATTGAGGCAGTCGGGATAACCCTTTGGGAGTGCTGGGGCTAAGCCCAAAGCCAGGAGTGTTTAGCAACGTAACGCTCCTTTGCGTTAGAGTTGTAAAGAAATCCCTAGGGCACTCCTGCTTGTAGGGCGACATCCTGCTGGTCAATGGTTAATATGTCACTCCCCATCCGCAACGTTGCCATCATCGCCCACGTCGACCACGGCAAAACTACCCTTGTGGATGCCCTGTTACGCCAGGCGGGCATCTTTCGGGAGGGGGAAGACATTCCCACCTGTGTGATGGACTCCAACACGCTGGAGCGGGAGCGGGGCATTACCATCTTGGCCAAAAACACAGCCGTCCGCTACGGCGAAACCTTGATCAACATCGTCGACACCCCTGGCCACGCCGATTTCGGGGGCGAGGTGGAGCGGGTGCTGGGGATGGTGGAGGGCTGCTTGTTGATCGTGGATGCCAACGAAGGCCCGATGCCGCAAACCCGCTTTGTGCTGCGCAAAGCCTTGGAGAAGGGCCTGCGCCCAATTGTGGTGGTCAACAAGATCGATCGGCCTCGCGCGGAGCCCTACAAAGCCGTCGACAAGGTGCTGGATTTGTTCTTGGAGCTGGGGGCAGACGAAGACCAGTGCGACTTCCCCTATCTATTTGCCTCTGGGTTGCGCGGCTTTGCCCTGGAAGAAGCCCATCTCAAAGCCTTTCTGGAAGGGAAGTACAGCGGATCCCTGGATATGAAGCCTCTTTTCGAGGCCATTCTCAAGCACGTCCCACCTCCCATTGGGGATCCCGGCAAGCCCCTGCAGCTGCAGGTCACCACGCTGGAGTATTCGGAATACCTGGGCCGGATTGTGATCGGCAAGATCCACAACGGCACCATCCGCCTGGGGGATCCATTGGCAGTGGTGAAAGAGGATGGATCCATTGCCAAGGGCAAAGTAACCAAGCTGTTCGGCTTTCAGGGCCTGCAGCGCATCGAGCTAACGGAAGCTACCGCCGGCCACATTGTCGCCGTGGCGGGGTTTGCCGAGGCCAACATCGGCCATACCCTCACCTCTCCCGAGAATCCCCAGGCTTTGCCGCTCATCAAAGTGGACGAGCCCACATTGCAGGTGATGATCTGCGTCAACGACTCCCCCTTCGCCGGGCAAGAGGGTACTTTTGTAACTTCGCGGCAACTGCGGGAGCGCCTGATGCGGGAGCTGGAAACCAACGTGGCGCTGCGGGTGGAAGAAACCGATTCGCCGGATCGCTTTTTGGTGTCGGGGCGGGGCGAGCTGCACCTGGGCATCTTGCTGGAAACCATGCGGCGGGAAGGCTATGAGTTTCAGGTGGGGCAACCGAAGGTAATTTTCCGCGAGGTCAACGGCCAGCCCTATGAGCCCTATGAGTGTTTGGTGCTGGATGTGCCGGAAGCGACGGTGGGGGCCTGCATCGAGCGGCTGGGGCAACGGCGGGGAGAAATGCAGAACATGATGGTGGGATCCGATGGTCGGGCTCAGCTGGAGTTCGTCATCCCGGCGCGAGGGCTGATCGGCTTTCGAGGGGAGTTTATCCGCATCACCCGCGGCGAGGGGATCATGAGCCACAGCTTTCTGGAATACCGTCCCCTGACCTCTGAGATGGAAATGCGCCGCAACGGGGTGCTGATCGCTTTTGAAGAAGGGGTGGCCACTACCTATGCCCTCAAGAATGCGGAAGATCGAGGTGTATTCTTTATTACGCCAGGTACCCGCGTTTACAAGGGCATGATCGTGGGCGAGCACAACCGTCCCCAAGACTTGGAGCTGAACGTCTGCAAGACCAAGCAACTGACCAACCACCGGGCTGCAGGCGGGGAGGAGCTGGTGCACTTGCAAGCGCCGGTGGAGATGACCCTGGAGCGGGCTTTGGAATACATCGGCGAGGATGAGCTGGTGGAGATCACGCCCCAGTCGGTGCGCCTGCGCAAGGCGCAGTTGACGCCCTCTCGCCGCTAGTTTTCTCAGCCAACTGGAAGAGAGCCTGGCTCACCACCGCCGCAGGTAAGAGGCCAAGTTGGGGAAATAGAACGCCCCCCAAATCCCCAGCAGGATGACTCCCAAGCCGAACACAACCAGCCAAAGGCGCGGTCGGCTGTGCAGCTTATTGGATCCCACCTGGACGTAGGCCAGATCCACCCAAGCAGTATTGCCGCGGCGGAACCAGCCCACCACTTTGACGCGCCGGCCCACCAGGGCGCGGATCCGCTTCAGGCCGGAAAAGACATTGCCCACCGGCCCCAAAGGGGAAGTAAAGCGCACCGGGATCAGCCCTGTGGCCTCTTGCAGCTTCAGCTCTGCCCCCAGTTGATAGCCGGAGGGGCCCAGTCCCACCAACTCCCCCTCCAGCTCCACCCATTGTCCGCGGCGGGGATCCGCGTCGGGATCCGCCAGCAAGCTGAGCACATCCGTCGGCCTTGCCGGCAGGGATCCCCCGTACATCAATCCCGCTTTGGCCCACAAGCCCACCCCGTAGCCCACCACCGCTGCTGCCGCGATCACCTTGGGATCGAGACGGTTTTGCAGCAGCAGGTAGAGGATCAGCCCCACCAGCCAGCCAATGAGGATCCCGACCACTTCGGCTGCGTAGATGGCCAGATCCAGCCAAAACCGGCTTTGCAGGCGGGCCACATCCAATTTGGACCCGGATCCCAGGCTCAGCTCCGGCAGGAGGCGCAGCCGCTCTCCATATCCCGCCAAGACCTTGAAGCGGTGCCCCGGCAGCGGATGGCTGGAATTGACCTGCATCCAGCGGGCCCAAGGGTTGATTTGATCCCAAAGAAAGACTTGGCCAGCTTGGGAGGGATCCTGGAGGCGGGCGGCAGCACTGGCAGCGGCGATGGTTTTGAAGTCCAAAAAGCTGAACAGGCGGGTGCAGTGCAACAGCGAGGAAGGTCGGCGGTCGTTTTTGTGGGCCTCCTGCAGGCCAGCAGCCGATTTGAGCAGAGCAGCAATCAGCCCGTTCGGGTTGCCAGTCGCCTCTACAGCAAAATGGTCGGCATGGTAGGTGCCCAGGCGGGAGAGGAAAAACAGCGGGTAGGAGAGCACCGTGTAGATGAGGTAGAGCAGAGGGGCCACATGCCCGATCAGATCCCGCCGCCGACTTTGGCCGCGCCCCTCCCCCAGCTTGCTCACCTGCTCCAAGGCCAGGTAAACCAGTTGAATCGGGGATCCCAGCAGGGTCATGACCAGGATATCTCCATTAACAATTCGCCCCAGGGCCTGGGCGTAGACGGCGGCAATCTCATCCTCAGAAAGCTGCTGCAACAGGGCTTGGGTGACCACAATGCGGCAGCCATCAGAAAAAGTGCCGTAAACAAAGGCCAGCGGCCCAGCATCCGGGATCACCCCCAGTCGGGGCTGTTTTAGCTGGTTTTGGGCACAGATGCGCTGCAGCAGGCGCGCCGTTTCGGGGCTGTGGCGTTCGATTTCGCCAAGCCTGGCCCAACGCAACTTGTGCAGCCGTTGGTGGAGCTGATCCATCAGCCAGGGGGCAAAAAAGAGAAGGCCTACTCCAAAGTTGACCGCCAGGCTGCCGGCCACCAACCACCGCAGGCCATTGCGCAGCCAGGGCAGCAACCCCTGCAAGAACCAAAGCTGCCGCGGAAAACTCAGCCGGCCAAAATCCAGATGGCTGCCTACCAACACAAAGCTCAGCCACCAAAGGAAGACAATGCCCACCCCCAGGGATCCCCACTTGGCCCAATGCAGGGGGCCGGCCCGCTCCGGCAGGGGGATCTTCATACCCAGTTGGGCGGCCCGTTGACGGGTGGACAGGGATCCCGCTCGAGGAGACGGCTCCTCTGGGGGAGCAGAACGCGGTTCGACAGGTTTGGCGGACGGAGCAGCCAGGGACTCTGTTGCAGTGGGCAGGCGAAGCAAGATCTTCTTGGCCCAGCCTTGCGCCTGGGGGTTGGGGTGTTGCAGCAGCTCTAGGCAGAGGGACCGTGCCTTCTCCGTCTGGCCCAACTGGTGGTAGGCCCGCACCAGGTTCATTTGGGCTTCCAGGGCTTCGCCGTCAGATGAGTCTGCCGGGATCCCTAATGCTTTGTCCTGCTGACGGGATTGGGCCAGGTAGCCTTCAAAAAGTTGGATGGCCTCTTGAAGGCGGCCCTGCCGCAGGGCTTCCTTGCCCGCCTGGACGGCATCGGGGATCATCGGCTTGCTCCTTGCCTGGTAGGGTCTGCTTCTGGAGATCGATTGGATCCATCTGCTCCCCCAGCTTACTCAGGGATCCAACCCCGAGAGACTGGATCCCCCCTAAAGGGGGTGGTGGAGCAAGCGCCGCCGCAAGCGATCCAGAGCCGTTTGGGCGCTCCACCAACGCACCCCTTCTCTGCCGCGCAGGCTGCCAAACCGGTACTCGTGTACTTCCACCTTCCCTTGCGGATCCGCCAAACCCAGATACACAAGACCGACTGGCTTGGTGGCGGTGCCTCCCTCTGGCCCGGCAATGCCGGTGATGCTCAAGGCCCAGTTGGAGCCCAGGACTTGCTTGGCCCCCAGCGCCATTTGGGCGGCCACCGGCTCGCTCACGGCCCCGTGCTGTCGCAGGGTTTCCGGATTCACCTGTAAAAGCTGCTCCTTGATGCGGTTGTCGTAGGCCACGATCCCCCCCACAAAATAGCGGGAGCTGCCCGGGATCCCGGTCACCAACTGCCCCAGCAGCCCGCCGGTGCAGGATTCTGCCACCGCCAGAGTTTGACCCCGTTGCAGCAACAGCTCCCCCACCACACCGGCCAAGGTGGCGTCATCGCTGCCGAAGTAGTCTTCTCCAGAAATCTGTAAAATCTGCTCCACCACCGGGGCGATCAAGGCTTGGGCCTCTTCACGACTGGGAGCACGTCCGGTAACCCGCAGGCGTACCTCCCCCTGGCTGGCGTAGGGAGCCACCGTAGGGTTTTCCCCCGCCAACAGGGATCCCAGCCGTTCGGCCAGCGTCGATTCGGGAATGCCCCAATAGCGCAGTACCCGGCTGTAGAACACCTCTTTTCCCCAGCCGATGGAGCGCAGATAAGGCACGGCGGTCTCCCGCCACATGTGTTGCATCTCCCGCGGCACCCCAGGGAAGGTGAGAATGTGCAGGTCGGGCCGGGGCTGCCAGATGAGGCCACAGGCGCTGCCAAGCGGGTTGGGCAACACCCTCGCTCCCCGGGGCAGAAAAGCCTGCTTGCGATTGCTCGGCGAGGGCACAAGGCCCCGCTGCCCGTACTTTTGCAGGATCTCTTCCCACACTTGGGGGTGCTCCACCATCTCCGCCCCAAAAAAGGAAGCCAGCGCCTCATGGGTGAGATCGTCCGGCGTCGGCCCCAAACCCCCGGTGATCAGAATCAAGCTGGAACGACCACAGGCCACCTCCAGCGCGTGGTGAATGCGGGCCTCGTTATCCCCCACCACCGTTTGGTAATAGTGGGGGATCCCCAGTTGCGCCAACTCGGCTGCCAAGTACTGGGCATTGGTATTGGTGATCTCTCCCAAAAGCAATTCTGTGCCGATGCAGAGGATCTCAGCCCCTTGGGGAATAGCAGTTTGCGGTGGGATCATGCTTGGCCTCGAGCTCAGCTCAGCCGCAAGAGAAGTATACAAGCAGGGAGGTCTCGGCCTCCCTGCGCGCCCCCAGATTTTGGGCTTGCAGTTGGCCATTCCAAATGGCGGTGAGACAACCGGCAAGTTTCCATCTCCGGCGCCGGCAAAAAGATTGGGGGACGAGATGTATCCGACAGCACAACAGCGACAGACGCTGCAGCAGTGGTTGGGAACAGCTCGGTTTGTTTATAACCGCACCCTAGATTTTCTGAAGTCTTTAGAAGGCGAGCGTCCACCTGGATGCAAGTAGCTACTCACCACATCTTGCCTTCTCTACCAGATTGGGCGAAGGCAGTCCCGTACCAAACCAGAAAGTGGCAGTCATTGTTTGCGTTGGCCCATTCAAGACTTGAGGGATGAGCGCCAAGGCGGCCAGGTTCTGGGTGGACAACTTTGACATTTATTCTTTGACATTTTCTTTGACATTATTTGACATTGTTTATTGTCTTGGTTTATTGTCTTGCTGCTCAAGTTTCAGACCTCCAAGATAGCGGTCAGAAAGCAGCGCCAGCTACATGCCAAGACGGTGCGCTTGCTACTGGTGGGCGCGTAGTGCGTTCCAGGAACGGCCAGAGGCTGTGGCTGAGCAGTACGGGAAACAAGCATTGACATCCTCCCCGGCCTGAAGGCCGGAGATTCCTACCACGCTGCGCATGGATGGCTCCTTGCGCAGTC
>NZ_JANSIL010000026.1:0-9335 GCF_047462015.1 Synechococcus sp. R5-13
AGCAGAGCAGGCTCAGGGCTACTGAAAGCCCGCTCCGTACCGCTTAGCGGTCGGAGCCGGGTAGTTTACTACCCAACTTTGGGGATCCCTCAAAGCCGGCTTGGCAGAGGATCCCCATTTTGTCGCTGCCTCAAAGTTGTGTTGGATTGTGTTGGGAGCTGTGTCGGTCTGATAGACTAAGCCTAAGGTTAAGAAATGATAATTTTATGAACGTGCTGGTTGTGGGGGCGACGGGAACGCTGGGCCGTCAGGTGGTGCGCCGAGCCATCGAAGAAGGACATCAAGTCACCTGTCTGGTGCGAAATCCGGCAAAGGCTGCTTTCTTGAGTGAATGGGGCGCTCAACTGAAAGTGGGAAATCTGCTTCAGCCCAGCACCCTCAACTCCGCCATGGAAGGCATCGAGGCGGTGATCGACTGTGCCACGGTGCGGGTGACCGATACCCTCAGCGCCCGTCAGGTGGACTGGGATGGCAAGGTTGCCCTGATCAATGCGGCACGGGCTGCCCAGGTAGGGCATTTTATCTTTTTCTCCATTATGGGCGCCCACCACGAGTACCCCAACGTGCCCCTGATGAATTTCAAGCATCACATCGAGAAGTATTTGATCGGATCCCAGATGCCCTACACCATTTTCCGGCCAGCGGGCTTTATGCAGGGGTTGATCGGCCAGTACGCCATCCCCATCTTGGAAGAACAAATCGTCTGGGTAACCGGCGAGGGCATGCCAACGGCCTACCTAGACACCCTAGATGCAGCCCGGTTTGCGGTGCGAGCTCTCACTGTAGAAGCTGCCAAGCAGCAAATCTTTCCCTTGGTGGGGCCTAAGGCTTGGACGGCCCGAGAAGTCATCGCCTTGTGCGAGCAGCTCTCCGGCAAAAAGGCCAAGGTCAGCACCATGCCGCTGGGATTACTGCGAGGGGCGCGCAAGGTGGCGCAGTTCTTTCAGTGGAGCTGGAACATTGCCGACCGGCTGGCGTTTGTGGAGGTGATCGCGGCCAAAGAACCCATGCACGCCGATATGACGCCTGTATGCGAAACCCTGGGGATTGAACTGGCCTCTCTGACCTCTCTTGAGGACTACCTAGCGGAGTATTTCCAGAAGATGTTGAAACGGCTTCGCGAGCTAAAGGTCAAGCAACCCAAAGTCAAAACGCCCTTCTAAGTCGTTGTTCTCAGTCTTCATCTTCTTGGCAATTTCACAGGGACTTACGATGGTAGCCTTGGGATGAAGAGGTGAACGGGATCCTGCTTGCGTTAGCCTATCGAAGACCGGAAGTAGGGCAGCAGAACTTCGGGGATGTCCTAGAGCCATTCACGGTATCTGCGCAGCCGGGGATCCTGAGTTCCCAAGGGGTTCATTTCCATCTACGCTTTAGAGAGTGAGGGGGTGACAACGACAGAGGTTATTCTGCTCCCCCTGCTTGAACTATAGATTTTTGTCTATAGTTTTTATCGGAAAGTTCAATTTTTATCTATCTCGGTTCGCAGCTAAGATGCTGCTTAAGATTTTTTACAGGATCTCAGCAAGTGTTCCAGTTTGGCCAAGATCCCTGGCCGAAGGAGGATTATGAGCTTGAACGGGCTGGTCACAACTGCATGGCTGATTCCCCTCTACGCCTTGGTGGGGTGGGCGGGAGCGCTGATCTGGTCCCCAGGAATCACCCGGCGCACGGGACCACGTCCGGCAGGTTATCTGAATGCGCTCTTGACGTTGATGGCCTTCCTGCACAGCGTGGGGGCGCTGGTGGCAATTTGGGATCAGCCGGCGCAGGTCATTCGGTTGCCCTGGCTACAGGTAGGGGATCTGATGTTAGAGCTGCCGCTGCAGGTGTCATCGGTAACTCTGGGGGCCTGCGCTGTGGTGACGGGGCTGAACCTGGTGGCCCAGATCTACGGCTTTGGCTACATGGAAATGGACTGGGGCTGGGCGCGGTTTTTCTCCCTGCTGGGCCTGTTTGAGGGGGGGATGTGCGCCTTGGCTTTGTGCGACTCCCTCTTTTTCAGCTACGTGATCCTGGAGATTTTGACCCTGGGCACCTACCTGTTGGTGGGCTTTTGGTTTAACCAGTCGCTGGTGGTGACAGGGGCGCGGGACGCCTTTTTAACCAAGCGCATCGGTGACTTGTTGCTTTTGATGGGAGTGATCGCCATCTATCCCCTGACGGGATCCTGGGAGTTTGAGGATTTGGCGGCTTGGGCTGAGGCGGTGCAGGCGGGGTCTGCCACTGTGGATCCGACCTTGATTGCGCTGGTGGGGCTGGGGTTGCTGGCTGGCCCGGTGGGCAAGTGTGCCCAGTTCCCATTGCACCTGTGGCTAGATGAGGCGATGGAAGGGCCGATCCCGGCCTCGATTTTGCGGAACGCAGTGGTGGTGGGCACGGGGGCCTGGGTGTTGATTCGCCTGCAACCCCTCTATGAGCTTTCCCCAACGGTGCTGAAGGTGATGCTGACTATCGGCAGCTTGACGGCGGTGGGGGGATCCCTAGTGGCTTTGGCCCAGATCGACGCCAAGCGAGCTTTGTCTTATCTGGTGAGCGCCTACATGGGCTTGATCTTTGTGGCGGTGGGCACCGGTCATCCCCAGCAAGCCTATGGGTTGCTGCTGACCTATGCTCCGGCCATGGCTCTGTTGGTGATGGCTCCGGGCACGGTGATCTGGAACAGCATTACCCAGGATTTGCGCTATCTAGGAGGCTTGTGGTCGCGGCGTCCTATCTCAGGGCTGTGCTTCTTGACCGGAATGGCCGGAATCATCGCTTTGCCGCCTTTCGGTTCCTTTTGGGTGCTGACGGATCTGTGGCAGCAGTTGGTGCAATCGGGGCAGGGGTTGTGGGCGGCAGTCGTGCTGGTCACCAATGCTGTAACGGCCCTAGGGCTGACACGGGTGTTTGGCCTGATCTGGGGGGGCAAGCCGCAGCAGATGAGCGAGCGTTCGCCGGAGGTGCATTGGCCGATGATGCTGCCCATGACGGTCACGATGGGGGTGGCGCTGCACATGCCCATGATCCTAGCGGCACTAGGTCTGATTCCCGCTCTGGAAGGGATCCCTGTTGGGGTAATGACGGGATCCAGCTTGACAGGCATTGCCTTGGGAGCCTGGCTGTATCTGCGTCCGCAGCGGCAGCCGGTGGACTGGGCCTTCTTGGCCGACTGGCAGGATCTGTTGGCCAACGACTTCTACACCCCCAAGCTCTACCGGGCCAGTGTGGTGTTTGCGGTACGCATCATCTCTGAGGTTACAGCCTTGTTCGACCGCTATGTGGTAGACGGCTTGGTAAATTTGACCAGCTTGGCGGTATTGGCGGGTGGACAGGTTTTGAAATACACCACCTCTGGCCAGTTGCAAGCCTACGTGCTGACGATTGTGGTGGGGGTGGCCCTGCTGGGCTGGCTGATTCTCTAGGCTTGGGCAAGGTAGCGGGACGGAGTCCTTAGATAAAGAGGGAAAAGACCATGCTGAGTGCCTTGATTGTGTTGCCGATCTTGGGATCCCTGCTCCTGTTCTTAGGCTTGGGGGGGCGAAAGCTGGCGGTGGCCTTGGCCGGGATCCCGCTGGTGATCTCGCTGCTGCTGTTTGCCAACTTCGACCTGCAAGCGGGAGGGCTGCAATGGGTGCAGCGGTGGGATTGGATCCCGGCAATTGGGCTGAGCTACTCCCTGGGCCTGGACGGGTTTTCCCTGCTGATGGTGGCTTTGAATGGGCTGCTCACGCTGATTGCGGTGCTGACAGCTGAGCCAGAGGTGAAGCGGCCCAACCTCTTATACGGCTGCATTTTGTTCATGAGCGGGTCGGTCAACGGGGCTTTTGTTGCCCAGAACCTGCTTTTGTTCTTCTTGTTTTACGAGCTGGTGCTGATCCCGATCTACCTGCTCATCTCCATTTGGGGCAGCCCTAAGCGGGATTATGCTGCCATCAAGTTTTTGATTTACACCGCCGTTTCCGCCATCTTTCTGTTGGGGGCCTTTTTGGCCATCTACTGGCTGGGGGATCCCCATAGCTTTGAGCTGCTGGAGATCCGCATCACCTCTCTCAGCCCTGTTGCCCAGACCTTGACGCTGTTGGCCTTGATCGTGGCTTTCGGCATTAAGATGCCGCTGATCCCCTTCCACACCTGGTTGCCTGATGCATACGGGGAGTCGTCGCCGCCAGTGGCCATCCTCCTGGGAGGGATCCTCTCCAAGTTAGGCACGTACGGTCTGTTTCGCTTTGGGCTGCAGTTGTTTCCCCAAGCTTGGGCCGACCTGGGCGGGATCCTAGCCTGGTGGGGAGCCATTGCCGTGTTGTCCGGGGCTTTGGCAGCCATCGCCCAAAAAGACATCAAGCGCATGGTGGCCTACAGCTCCATTGGCCACATGGGCTACATCTTGCTGGGCATGGCGGCAGCCACCCCCATTAGCCTGACCGGGGCGATGGTTCAGATGGTCTCCCATGGTCTCATCTTGGCGCTGCTGTTTGATCTGGTGGGCTTGGTGGAGCGCAAAGTGGGAACCCGCGATCTGGATGTGCTCAACGGCCTGCTCAACCCCTTGCGGGGCTTGCCCACAGTGAGCGCCCTGCTCATCTTGGGGGGGATGGCCAGCGCCGGGATCCCTGGCCTGGTGGGCTTTGTGGCGGAGTTTTTGATCTTCCAGGGCAGCTACCAAGATTTTCCTCTGCCCACTTTGATCAGCATCTGTGGCACCGGCTTGACGGCGGTGTACTTTGTGATTTTGCTGAACCGCACCTGCTTTGGCAGGTTGGACAACCGCACCGCCTACTACCCGCGCGTGCATGGCTGGGAGCGGATCCCAGGGCTGATTTTGACGGCCTTGATCGTTTGGTTTGGGATCCAGCCCATGAACCTGGTGAAATGGCCGCAACCGTTGGCCTTTACCCTATCCACCCAGGTGGCTCAAGCGCAAACGCTTATCCTGGCCTCGGCTGGCGATCTTGCCGATTCTCCCTAGGGAGCTGGGCTGCCTTCTCTGGAGCAGATCAAGGCAATCGGGAAACTTCCAGGAATTGAGATCCCAGGGAATGACCTCAAGGAGCCAGAACTTTTGAAGAGTTGGAGACTTCTTCTATGACGACAACCCTTACAACCCGCAAGCTTCCCCCTTCTACCCATCCTTTTGCGGATGTAGTCCACCGCTTGGAGGCTGGGGGATCCATGCTGCCAGATACGCCGGAAAACCTGATGCAAATTATCGGCCTCTACAAAGCCTATGCCGTGCCGATGGATTTCTACTGGCGGGATCTGCTCTACATTGCCGAGCAGGTGTTTGTGGATCCCTTGCCTTTTTTCAAGTTCATCATTCCTGAAGAGTATCTGAAGCTGGCCAACCACTACGCGGGGGATAACGCGGATTTGCGCATTTGGCGAGGCCAGGCTACGGCCCATCCCGAGCTGCTGGAGTTTATGGAAAAGGGGGAGCTGAAGCGCAAGCTGCCCAGGATTTTGCATCACCTCTGGCATGACCGCATCAACATGGAATTTGCCGAAGAATGTATGCGGGCCATGCTCTGGCACCGGGATATGGGGGGCTTGCTGGATCCCTACATGGATTCCGAAGAATACAAGCAAAATGCCGACCGCGCCATCCGCGCCTATTGCCAGGGCAACCCCTTGTTGATGGGGCTATACAAGCTCTTCCCCGATATGTTTTTGGAGCTGTGCCGCCAGGCCACCATGTACTCGGTGTTGGGCCTGTTTTGGGAGGTGATGGCTCCGGTCTTTTTTGAGATGAGCGATCTCTACGATGAAGGCAAAATCACCAGCGTGCCGGAGGCGATGAACTTTCTGGTCAACGGGATCTTCGCCATTGCCGGACGACCCATCTACCACCGCGTGCGTATTCGGGGAGAATGGTACGATATTGTGCCCAAATCCAAAGGATTCACCTGGCTATATGAGGCTGCCTTCCCCTATGTAGAGGCCGTGTTTTATCGCACCTCTCCTTTCCGCGGCACTAAGTCCTACAACGCCCAGGCCAACGAAGTTCCCACCAACCAGTTGGACTTCCACTACGGGATCCTCTACGCCGATAAGTTTCCGGTGGGCACCGCCGGGATCCCGCCCACGCTCTTGCACCAGGATATGTACCACTTTTTGCCCCAGTATTTGGTGGAGTATTATCGCAAGCATTGCCGCGGCGAAGAGGACATGCTGATTCAATTGGGGGTTAGCTTCCAGCGCTCCATGTACAACGTCACCTCAGCCGTGATTCAGGCGGGAAGGGCCGCTTTCTTGTATCCCCTTGATGATCCAAATCCACGGCACTTGATGATGAACCGCCGTTATTTTGAGGGACAACTCAATCGCTTCACCCGACCGGAATATGGGATCCGGGAAGCAGCCCGCCTCGCCTACATTCAGGATCAGAATTATCGCTAGCCCGTGGCAACTTTAATGATCCCAAAGCCTTTCGAGCAGCAATCCAGTTAGCAACAACTTCACAGCAAAAGGATCCCGGCCATGCCCGATATTGTCGATATTGCCGTCTCTGCTGAGGGCTTTTCCACCTTGGTAACTGCCGTTAAAGCGGCAAACCTGGTAGACACTCTCAAAAGCCCTGGCCCCTTTACCGTTTTTGCCCCCACCGATGGGGCTTTTGCCAAGCTGCCTCCTGGCACCATCACCACCCTGGTGCAAAATATCCCCCAACTGACTCGCATCCTGTGTTACCACGTGGTGCCCGGCCGCTTGAAAAAGGCAGATTTGGCCAAGTACCAAAGTGTGGGCTCGGTAGAGGGATCTCCCATCGACTTGTTGATCGAAGGGGACGTTTTCGAGGTCAATAACGCCACCGTTATCCAAGCCGACATCGAAGCCGATAACGGCATCATCCACGTCATCGACACCGTCATCCTGATGCGGCCCCACTGGTTCTGGCCGATCATGAACTCTGCTTTGGCCGCCTCGGCCAGAGGATAGACAGATCTATCCTGAACCGAGCTTGGGGAAAGTGCCTGGGTGAACCCTCTCCCCCTCTCCGCAACTTTATAGGTACGGTCAGAGATTTCTGCTCCGCGTGCAGTCTACACCATCCCCCAACCCCCACAGGGTGGGGATTTTTGTCTCTCGGTAGCAGTGATGTCGCCGTCTTTTAAACCCAGAGATGAATCCGAAGCTTGGCCTGATACGTACCTTATTTAGCCTGTTCTCTGACCGAGGAGCTTTTTTCCATGTTGTTGATCGGTTTTGCCCTTCGGCCTCGTTCAATTTTCGAGGCTTTTTGCGGCTTTTGCCTGGTTGCTGTCTTGTTTCTCAGCGGTTAAGGAAGCTTTACAAATCTCACAACCCCACTTCTACCCATTGCTAACTTTGGCCCTGGACATATTCACATTGCTCAGCCGCAGCCAGGACAATCTTTCGCCCAGGCCACAGGGCCGGTGGTCTTTGTCTTGAACATGTTGCCGATCCAGGCAATCAGTCGGGGAATTTCCGACTGGAAGCCAACCTCACCCCTGAGCAAGTCTCCAGCTTTTTGGCCGGAGCTTACTACATCAACATTCACACGCAGGCCAACCCGCCGGGCGAGTTGCGAGCCCAGGTGGTTTTCCCTCGCTAAGGTTTGATCCAGTACCCCATCTGGGATCCCCGCAGGTGAGGGGATCCCTAATTTTTGCGGACGGATTGGCTGTTCTGTGAACTCCCCCACAGTCAGTCGTGCCGGCAGGACAGAGTTTCTGTGTAGCTCCTGGCCAGCAGCTTTCGGTAGTCCTGGAGCTGGCCTGCCAGTCCCCTTTACAGAGCGAGCTGTAGGCTTCACCTCTGGGCTAGCTGTGGAGCGCCAAGGGAATAACTACACAGGTTGTTGCCCACCTACAATGGCCCGACAGCGAATGTAAGGGCCGCCTGCATCCACCTTGGCCGGTTGACCCTTGCCGCAATGGCCGGATCCCAAGTCCCACAGGAAGTCCCGCGAGACGGCATCCACCGATTGCAGCACCTCAAAAGCATTGCCGGTGATGGTGACACCGCGCAGCAACTCCGCCAGCTTGCCATCGCGAATGCGGTAGGCCCGCTCTACCCCAAACATAAACTCGCCCGTGGAGTCCGCCTGCCCGTTCCTGGCCCCATCCAGGAAGTAGCCATCGGGAGTGCTGGCGATGATTTCCTCTAGCGTTTGGGATCCGGGTTCAATGAAGGTGTTGCGCATGCGGATCAAAGGCTCATCGGCATATTCCCAGGCGCGGGCATTGCCGGTGGGCTCTACGCCAAAGTGGGCAGCAGTTTCGCGGTTGTGGAGATAGCTGACCAGAATGCCGTTTTGGATGATGGTGGTGCTTTGGGTAGGAACGCCCTCGTCGTCCACAGGAAGGGTTCCCCCTGCCCCCGGCATAAACTCTGAATGGCCGGAGTCTTTGAGGGTAACCCAGTCGCTGGCCACCCGCTGCCCCAGCTTGCCGGCAGCCACAGAACCCGCCAGAACAAAATCCGCCTCGACCGTGTGGCCAATGGCCTCGTGCACCAACAGCCCCACGATGGAAGGCGACAGAATAACCGTGGCCCATCCCCCTTCTGCGTAGCCTGCGGACAATAAATCAACCGCGGTAGCAGCCGCCTTTTCCGCCATCTGCAAGGGATGCGAGCGGAACAGGCAATCCCATCCCCCTGTTACCCCAATGGCCTCGGAGCCACTGCTGAGCTGGCCGGCAGCTTCGGCCACCGCCTGAACTCGCAGCTCGGGGCGCACCAGACGAAAGGCCACATCCGCCCCATCGGTGGTGACGATGGCTTTTTCCTCGTAAATCTCGTTGTAGGTGCAACTGGCGGAGCTAATTTGGCGAGAGGCCTGCCGGGCCTGCGCCTCGGTTTCCAGAGCCAACTGGATCTTCGCCTCCAGCGGCTTATTCAGCACCTCCTCCACACCGGGCTCGCAGAACTCCCCTTGGGCCAGCCGCACACTGGGCAGGGATCCCAGCTTTTGTTTGCGGTAGTCGGCGCTGGCTTGGGCGGCACGGCGAGCTTCAGCGATGGCCTCCCGAACGGCAGCCGGCGAGGGATCCCCGGTGGCAGCAAAGCCCCAAGTGCCGGCCTCCAACACCCGCACCCCCACTCCGGAACGGCGACGAACCGCGGTGCGCTCAAGGCGGCCCTTCTCGGCAGTGATGCTGCGGAACACCTTGCTGTGGTAGCGCAGTTCCACAAAGCCAGAGCAGTCCCGAAGGATGTCGCGCAGAAGGTCTCGCATAGCAACAGGGAGATGGGTGTAGTCCTCAGTCCAGCATAGCCCGATCCTGGAAAGTCGATGAGCTGCCACGCCGAGTAAACTACCCGGCACCCGCGCTATGCGCAGGGTGCGGGCTTTATCCCAATCCCTAGCTGACCCAGAGGACAGCTAAGTTTCG
>NZ_JANSIL010000027.1:0-17855 GCF_047462015.1 Synechococcus sp. R5-13
GGTGAACGTCTCCATTCAAGCAACGGCTCCTGGGATCTACACATTGCCGCTGCTATTTGTGTCGAACAATCAGACTCTACCCAGTGCAGCTCCTCCCATCAATCTGGTGGTTAATCCGTAACGGTGTTATTCGCTGCGAGTTCGGCCAACTCTGCAATGTCAACTTGGTGAGTGAAGGTGCGAGGAGATGAAGATCAAGAAGGATTGGTTGCACACTTTGGGCAGTATCTGGGCTGTTTTCTTCACCACAGCCAGTTTGATTGGCTGCCAACAGGCAAAGGAGGATAGGAGCGTAACCAGCCTTCTTCCTGGGCCAATAATCCCCCCTCAAACTCCTAGCGTGCCTACCGGAGGCACCGAGGTAGGCTTACCTCCCATAGCGCCAGGGATCCCTTTACCAACTCCTACCATTGCTATCCAACCTCCTCTCCCAGCCCCAACCATTCCTCCGATTCCCTCTCCTGCTCCTGTTCCCACCATTAAGGCGGAGATCCCTGTTCCTTTTACTCCTTTCCCTCCTCCTCCCCCCCCTCCGTTCCCTGCTGAGAAAGTTAGCGTTACGCCGGAAAAAGTTGTGTTTGCGGAAGGCACAACTGTTGGTTCTACCGAAACTATAACCCTTACGCCTTCCAAAGCTCCTGCTAATGGCAGTTTGGTGTTGAAGGTGGAAAGCAATAACCCACAGGTGGTGGGTGTTTCTACAACAGCTGCCTCTTTCGTAACTGTTGTCATTCCACCGGGATCCGAGGATAAGCCCACAGTTACATTAACCCGTTTGATCCCGGCCACTCAGGAAGGCAATGCCACCATAATAGTTACCCGCGACCCTGCCACAACAGCTGTCAATTACCCGGTGGGCAGTGTGAATGTTCTTGTGCCGGTTAAGGTATTGCAGAAAGCGCCGCCTACCATTACGGTTACCCCTTCGACGATAGAGTTTCTCGATAATGACATAGTTGGGGCTACCAAGGTTGTCAGGGTCGAACTCGCAGCCCCTCCGATTGGTGGGCAGGTTGTTTTGGATGTCAGCGGAACTCCTAACCCCTTTGGGGCGGGCGCTCCGTTCACTGTTTCGACCTCTACTCTCCTCTTTAAGGAAGGTAGCAAAGGGCCTCAAGAATTCGGAGTTATTCGACTAACGGACGGGGTATTCACTGGCTCCATCACTATTAAGCTTAACCCATCCTTAACTACTGCCAGCAACTTCCTGACCAGTGATATTAACTTTGTGATTCCTGTGAAATCAGCTGTAGGTTCTATCCAGCTTGAATATGGGGATTCAGTAGATTGCACCAAAAACCTTCGTAATCTAGTCATCGTAAATCCAAAAATTACCATCCAAGGTAGAGTCCTTAGACCCCTAACTTTCAAGGCAGAGCCTGAACCTCCACCGCCAGATGGCTTTTCGTTTGACAGGCCAACGGGGGCAATCAAGGTGCAGTGTCCAGACACCGAAAACACTCCTCCCATTGGCTCTACTCTCTTGACATTGGTGACTGTTACGGACTCTTCTAGTCCTCCTATCTCGGCGCAGGCACGTGTGAACATTACAGTTAAGTAGACGATACATGCCTGGCTTGTATGAATGTCCAAGACCATCTTGGGTGAGACTGTTGAGCTACACCCAATCGGCTTTTCTTTTGCTGCACTGGTAACGGTTACTAACTCTTCGACTCCCCCAATTGCAGCTCAGAAGTTTGCAGCGGTCAAAGTCGAGTAGCAAATATCGCCTCTAAGAAATCTGTGCAAAGCTAGGAGGGGGTGATGGAACTGATCACATCAAATCCAAAGTCCCCAGCGTGTCTCCTCAGGGGCTGGGCGCGCTTAGTCCGTGCTTTTCGGATCAGTATCGTAGGGCTTGGTACTCGGATCTGAACTAAGCTGCCAATGTTGCTGCCCAATCCAGGAGGGCGTTCACTGCTTTTAGGTCTTTCGCCTCTGAGTACAACCTCAGCAGAGGCTCGGTGCCACTGCCGCGAATCATCACCCAACTGCCGTCGGCAAGGGTAAATTTGTGGCCGTCTTTGTCGAAATGCTTGATCACTTTCTGCCCCAAAATCTCAGCCGGGGGATCCATCTGTAGCCGTTTGAATAACTCAGTTTGTTGGTTTTGATCCGCGAGGTGGAGATCGCGGCGCAGGTAAACAGAGGTGAACCCTTCCCGTTCCTGCAAAGCCCGGTAGATGGTGCTGAGATCTTGGCCGGTTTCCGCGACCGCTTCGAT
Source organism: Synechococcus sp. R5-13 (assembly GCF_047462015.1). Taxonomy (NCBI): domain Bacteria; kingdom Bacillati; phylum Cyanobacteriota; class Cyanophyceae; order Synechococcales; family Synechococcaceae; genus Synechococcus; species Synechococcus sp. R5-13. The sequence continues at coordinate 2,225 of NZ_JANSIL010000027.1, forward strand.
GAGATAGAGGGCCGAAAGCAGAGCATCCCGCTCGGGAATGTGGCCCAAGTAGCCGATGCCGCCCGATTCTTCCCCGCCCAACAGCACCTGGGTGCTCATCATGCGCTCGGCAATGTACTTGAAGCCCACCGGCATTTCCGTAACCGGCAGGCCATAGCGCTCGGCAACTTTAACAAACAGCTCAGAGCCGCTGATGGTTTTGACAATCTCGCCCCGTAAGCCGCGTCGCCCCGCCAAGTGGTCGATCAAGATGGGAATGAGGATCTGGGGGCTGAGGAAATGGCCCTGCCCATCCAGGGCGGCAATGCGGTCGGCATCTCCATCAAAGACCAGGCCCATTTTCAAGGGGGCCGGATCCGCCGCGATGATCTGAGCGGAAGCCTGCAGGTTTTGCGGCAAAGGCTCAGGGGGAAATCCCCCAAACAAGGGATCCCGATGCGCCTGCAACTCAATGACCTTCTCCCCCAAGAGGCGCTTGAGGCCGCCAGCGCCAGAGCCAAACATGACATCCACCCAAATCTTGGCCGGGGATCCTTTGAGCTTTTCCAGATCCACAAAGCGGCTGAGCTGAGCCAGGTAGCCGGGCCAGGGATCCCAGGTTTCAATAGGAGCCTTTGCGGATCCCAGCGGTTTCAGGTTTTGCATCTCCTGCTCGATGGCAGCAGTAACTTCCGGGGGCACGGATCCACCAAATCCCCCCTTGACCTTGAGGCCGGAATAGTGGGGGGGGTTGTGGCTGGCGGTGATCACCAAAGCGCCATGGCAGCCTCGCTCCTTAGCACCCCAGCTAAAGGCCGGCGTTGGGGCCACTGTGGTGGAGAGATAGACCGGGATCCCCAATCGGGCCACCACTTCGGCAGCGTGGGCGGCAAAGCGCTCCGAGAGAAAGCGGTTGTCGTAGCCGACCAGGATCCCTTCGCCGGGGTAGGTGCGGGCCAACACTTGGGCGCTGGCCTGGGCGGCAATGCTCAGGTTCTGAAACGTGAAGCCATCGGCAATCACGGCTCGCCAGCCGTCGGTGCCAAAACGGATCGGGGTATCGGCCATAGTGGTGTTGCGGTGGGTGCTGCCGCTTCAAGTCATAGCACGAGGTAGGCGTTTCGGTGTTCGGTCTGCTCTCAACTCCTATCGAGATGGGATCCCTCTCGCAGGGGCCGCAGAAGCGGCTAGAGTAACCTGGAAAGCGTTCCGCTCCTGTGTGCCATGACTCAGCAACTGACTCTCGACGGACTGGGATTGGGATCGAATGGGGGATCCCGTCTGGGTCGGGTGATTGTAACCGATTTGCAGGGGGAGATGCAGCGCTCCTACCTGGAATACGCCATGAGCGTGATCGTGGGGCGGGCCTTGCCGGATGTGCGGGATGGCCTCAAGCCGGTACACCGCCGCATCCTCTACGCCATGCACGAGCTGGGCCTGACGCCGGATCGCCCCTACCGCAAATGCGCACGGGTGGTGGGGGATGTGCTGGGGAAATATCACCCCCACGGGGATCAGGCAGTTTATGACGCGCTGGTGCGCATGGTGCAAGACTTTTCCAGCCGCTATCCCCTGGTGGCGGGACACGGCAACTTCGGCTCGGTGGACGATGACCCGCCGGCGGCTATGCGCTACACGGAGTGCCGGCTGGCGGAGCTGAGCCACACAGCGCTTCTGGAGCAGGTGTCGGAAGAGATCGTCGATTTCATGCCCAATTTCGACGGATCCCAGGCGGAGCCCACCGTTCTCCCGGCCCGATTGCCCATTTTGCTGCTCAACGGCTCTTCCGGCATTGCCGTGGGCATGGCCACCAATATCCCACCCCACAACCTGGGGGAAGTGGTGGATGGCCTGTTGGCTTTGATCGACCATCCCGACCTTAGCCCTGAGGAACTGTTGCGGTGGATCCCAGGGCCGGATTTTCCCACCGGCGGCCAAATCTTAGACACCCAAGGGATCCGCGAAGCCTACCTCACCGGGCGCGGTTCCATCACCCTGCGGGGGGTAGCCCGATTTGAGGAGATCCAGCCGGGCAAAGGACGCCACCGGCGGCCTGCTCTAGTCATCAGCGAGTTTCCCTATCAGGTGAACAAAGCCGCCTGGATCGAAAAAGTGGCCGAGCTGGCCAACCAAGACCGCATCAGCGGCATCGCCGATCTGCGGGATGAGTCGGATCGCAGCGGCATTCGCGTGGTGGTGGAGCTCAAGCGAGAAGCCAACCCGCAGGCGGTTTTGCAGCAGTTGTATAAGCTCACCCCTTTGCAAAGCAACTTTGGAGCCATCCTGCTGGCTTTGGTGAACGGGGAACCGCGGCAGCTCAGCCTCAAGGACATCCTGCAACACTTCTTGCAATTTCGCGAGGCCACCCTCAACCGGATGTTCCGTGCCGAGTTGCAGCAGGTGCAGCGCAAGGCGGAAGAGGTGGCAGGAATGTTGCTGGCGTTGGCGGATCTGGAGGGGGTGATCGAGCTGCTGCGGCAAGCGCCCGATGGTACCACGGCCAAAGCCCAATTGCAAACTCGCCTGGGCTGTACCCCCCAGCAGGCAGAGACGATTTTGGCCATGCCTCTGCGTCGCCTGACGGGATTGGAGCGGGAACGGCTGCACCAGGAACACGCCCAGTTGCAGACCCGCATCGAAGAACTGCAGGGGCTACTCAGCGACCGCCGCAAGCTCTTGAATTATTTGAAAAAAGAGCTGCGACACCTGAAAAAGACCTTCGGGGATCCCCGGCGCACCCAGATCCTCTCGGCCTCGGAGCTGGAAGCGGAAGTGGCCCAAATCCCCAGCGGTGAAGAGACGGAAGAGACCCACTTCTTGCTGCAATTCACCCGCAAGGGCTATGTGCGCCGCCTGCCTCTGCCTGGCCGTCGCTCCCGCAGCAACCCCGCGCAGCGGGAAGTGGGGGAGGATCTACTGGTCGGCCTGGAATGCGCCACGCTGGAGCAGGAAATCTTGGTGCTCACCGCTGGCGGCAAGGCTTTTACCGTGCCCATCGCAGGGATTCCCCTCAGCACTGGCTCTTCACGGGGGGTACCCCTGCTCACCCTTCTTCCCAACCCTGAGCCGATCGTCGCCACCTTCACGTTGGCTCCGGATCCGGGCAAGGCAAGTTTGGTGGTGCTCAGCCGGCAGGGGCGGATCAAGCGGCTGGCCCTGGCAGAGTTGATGGGCCTTACCCAACGGGGATCCACCGTCCTCAAACTAAAGGAGGGAGATGAGCTGGGCTGGGCAGCCCTTTGGGATCCCGGCCACCAAGGCTACAGCGTTGCTCTGGCGACTTCAGGGGGACGGGTGCTGCGGCTGGCTGCCGAAGGGATCCCTTTGATGGGTCGAGCGGCTATGGGATCGCCGGCCCTGCGTTTGGGGCGCGCCGAGCGAATAGTTGGTATGGCGCTGCTGCCCTCCCAAGGGATCCTGGTTCTGGCCAGCCGGTCGGGCTATCTGAAGCGCTTGTCTCTGGAGGAGATCCCCATCTTGGAGCGGAGTCCGGTGGGCGCGCCGGCCTTTCACTTCTCCGACCGAGGGGATGTGCTGGTGGGCTTGGTGGGTCTCCCCCCCGAGCTGGAGAGGCCTTCCCATCTGCAACTGGATGTGATCACGGAGTCTGAACAGGTGTACTCCTTCTCTCCTGCCGAGATCCCGCTGCAAAGCCGCTCCGGGGGCGGATCCCTCCTGGTCAAAGGGGAGCGGGTCAGGGAGTTGCGCCTGTTCTGGCCGCAGTGGCTGCCGGAAGGCGATGTGGGATAGCTCTTGGGGGAGCAGAAGATCCCTAGGACGAAGAGCCTTCCCCAGGCGAGGCCGAATCGGTCGGCGGGGAGCCGGGATCCGTCTCCGGCACTTCGGGATGGCGAACGGGCTTGGGTAGGGTGCCACCTGACCTGATAACCAAACAGCGCACGGTTTGGTGCAGCTCCTCCAGCAAAATGCTGATGGCAGAGCGGAAGTCTCGGTGGTCATCTCGCATTTGCTCCAGCATGGCGCGGATGACTTCCTGACAATCCTTCAGGATGTGCTGCTGCTGGGCAACAATCTGCACCAGTTCGCTTTGTTCCTTGAGCAGCTCCCGCAGACAAGAGCGCAGCTCTTCCACATGGCTCTGCCAAAGGGCCTGTCCTTCCCGCAGCTCCATCACGCTGGTGCGCAAATCGGCGGTCGAGTCTCTTAGGGCTTCGCTGTGGCGGCGCTCGGCTTCCAGTTGCTTTTGCTGCTCCTGCTGCTGTTGGCGCAACTCAGAATTGGCCCGCAAGTTGGCTTCCGCTGCCCTGAGCAATTGAGCCAATCGAACCTCAGTAACAACCCAACGCTCTTCCGGGGAGAGAGATCGACCTCGGCCAACTCGCCTGCAGAAGTACTTCACAGTCGCTGCACCCTATACACAACTCTCTACTTTAAATCAAAGCACCATAGGACTTCAGCCCAAGCAGAGACCTGTCTATCGGGCTTTGTCCCGGCTGTTTTCTGGGTTTACCCAATGTAGCCATGATAGCGGATGCCGAATCCAGAAGTTCGGAAGGCGAGGCTGCCCCTCTCCAGGGATTCCAGTCGTTCTTCTAGGATGGTGGAGAGTTTGGATAAAAGAAACCATGCCTTCACTTGCAAATCAGGTGGTGCTGATTACCGGCGCCTCTGCTGGAATTGGGGAAGCCGTCGCTCTGGAGGCGGCCAAACGCGGGGCTCGCTTGGTGCTGGCGGCCCGCCGGGAAGGGCTGCTGCGAAACGTCAAAGACTTGGTGGAGAGTCGGGGAGCGGAGGCGCTGGTGGTGCCCACCGACATGGCCGATACGGCCCAGGTGGAGGCGCTGGCCCAAAAGGCTCTGGATCATTTTGGCCGGGTGGATATCCTGGTGAACAACGCCGGCTATGGCCAGATGGGGCCGGTGGAAGAGGTGGATGTGGCGGCCATGCGGCGCCAGTTTGAGGTGAATGTGTTTGGCCTGCATGCTCTCACCCGTGCCCTCTTGCCCCAAATGCGGGAACGGGGCAGTGGCCGCATCCTCAACCTCAGCTCGGTGGCCGGCCAGCTGTCCATGCCTTTCAGCGGCGTTTACAGCGCCACCAAGTTTGCTGTCGAAGCCCTCAGCGACGCCCTGCGGGTGGAGGTGGCCCCCTTCGGCATCAAGGTTATCTTAATCGAGCCGGGGCCGGTAGCCACCGAGTTTGGCCGCGTGGCGGAAGAAACCTTTGCTGCCGTTGTCAACCCCAATGGCCCCTACAAAGCGATCTTGGACAAGACCGCCGATCTGGCCAGCTCGTTCAGCAAAATGGCCTGGCCGGTGGAGAAGGTGGTGGAGCCGATCCTGAGGGCGATGACCGATCCTCACCCTTCCGACCGCTACACCGCTTTCACGGGGGGTAAGGTGGCGTTGGGGCTGATGCGGCTCATGCCCGCTGCTCTGGCTGACTCCATGTGGCGGCGCGTCTATGGGCTGGATGGTCTGGGATCCCCCGGCTCGGCCTAATTGCAGGCTGGTGGCGGGCAGGGATCCCTACAAGATCTCAAGCCCATTGAGTTCTCCTTGGTGCGGGGGCAGGGTTGTGCCTTCCAGGAGGGACAGGTTAAGTTTGTTAGAGGACTTTTAATAACCGAGCGTTCTCTTCCCTATGAACAAGCCTCTATCTCCCCAGCGCTGGTTGATCGCCCTCCTGCTGGGCTTTTGTCTCTGGCAGGGATCCGGCCTGGTGCTGCAGCCTGCACCCGCCCATGCAGCTTTGGCCTCGGCCCTCACCTACGATCGCTTTTTGCGCTACGTCGAGGAGGGGCGGGTTACGGATGTGCGCCTCACGGACAACAATCTGGTAGCTGAAGTTACGGCTGTGGATCCCCAGACCCAGCATTCCACCCGCTACCGAGTGAACCTGCTGCCCAACACCGTACCGCAACTGGTGGACCGCCTCACCGAGCAGGGGATCGAAGTGGCAGTGGTACCCACCCGCAATGGCAGCGCCTTTTGGGCGCTTCTGGGCAACCTGGTGATCCCGCTGTTGCTGTTGGGAGGGTTGTTCTTTTTCCTGCGGCGTGCCGGTGGCGGAGCGGGCGGCCCTGGGCAGGCAATGAACTTCGGCAAATCGCGGGCCCGCTTCCAGATGGAAGCCAAAACCGGCGTTAAGTTCGACGATGTGGCCGGGATTGAAGAAGCCAAAGAAGAATTGCAAGAGGTGGTTACCTTCTTGAAGAAGCCGGAGCGCTTCACCGCTGTTGGGGCCAAGATCCCCAAAGGCGTGTTGTTGGTGGGGCCGCCGGGGACGGGAAAAACCCTTCTGGCCAAGGCCATTGCCGGCGAGGCAGGAGTGCCCTTTTTCAGCCTTTCCGGCTCTGAGTTTGTGGAAATGTTTGTCGGGGTGGGCGCCTCTCGCGTGCGGGATCTCTTCAAGAAGGCCAAGGAGAATGCGCCTTGCATCGTCTTCATCGACGAGATCGACGCGGTGGGCCGGCAGCGGGGGGCTGGCATCGGCGGTGGCAACGACGAACGCGAGCAAACCCTGAACCAGTTGCTCACGGAGATGGACGGCTTTGAGGGCAACACCGGCATTATCGTGATTGCCGCCACCAACCGCCCTGATGTGTTGGATGCCGCTCTCTTGCGTCCGGGGCGCTTCGACCGCCAGATTACGGTGGATCGGCCCAGTTTCAAGGGGCGCTACGAGATCTTGCGGGTGCATGCCCGCAACAAGAAGCTGGCGGAAGAGGTCAGCCTGGAGGCGATTGCCCGCCGTACCCCCGGCTTTGCCGGTGCGGATCTGGCCAACCTGCTCAATGAAGCGGCCATTTTGGCGGCCCGCCGTCAGCGCATGGCCATCACCAACCAAGACATTGACGATGCCATCGACCGCATCACCATCGGCCTGACCAAGCCCCCGCTGTTGGACGGCAAGAGCAAGCGCCTGATCGCCTACCACGAGTGTGGCCATGCCCTGTTGATGACACTTTTGCCCCACGCGGATCCCTTGAACAAGGTGACCATCATCCCCCGTTCCGGCGGCGCAGGTGGCTTTGCCCAGCAACTGCCCAACGAGGAGCAGATCGACTCCGGCATGTACAGCCGCGCTTGGCTGCTGGATCGGGTGGTGGTGGGCTTTGGCGGTCGGGCGGCCGAAGAGATCGTCTTCGGCTACTCGGAAGTGACCACCGGAGCCAGCAACGACCTGCAGCAGAACACGAATCTGGTGCGGCAGATGGTGACCCGCTTTGGCATGTCTGAGCTGGGGCCCTTGATGCTGGATCCCCCCAACAACGAGGTATTCTTGGGCGGCGGCTGGATGAACCGCGTCGAGTACTCGGAGGATGTGGCCGCCAAGATCGACCGCCAGGTGCGGCAGATCCTGGAGAGCTGTTACCAGAAAGCCAAGCAGATTTTGCTGGAGCACCGCCCTCTGCTGGATCGATTGGCCGATACCTTGGTGGAACGGGAAACCCTGGATGGCGACGAATTCCGGGCGATTGTCTCAGAGTATGTGCCCATCCCGGAGAAGGTCGGCCTGCCCAGTCCACTTGCGGAAGCGGGACGGAGTCCAAAGTTGGTCTAAGGGATCCCATCTCCATTGCCAGATAGACAACTGGGGGGGTTGTTGGGGCTGGATCCCGGCAGCTGCCCCCTTTTCCTCGCGAGTTTTGGGTTGCGTTGGGCTGTCGCATGCTCTCTTCGCTCTCTGCTTTGCCGGTTCACCTTTATCGCTGCCTGAGCTGCGGTCGGGAAGGGTTGACCCAATCACCAGGGCGGGAACAGGGATCCGTGGCAGATCGGGTTTATTGTCCCAGTTGTGGCCAAATTTACCCCATCACCGCTTCTGGGGCTGTGGATTTTATCGGCAGCTCATCGGACCTGCATCTCACGCCGGCCCAAGCCATTGCCCATCTGCCTGGGTTTGCCTGGGGCTACGATCGCCTCTGGCGGCCCTGGGCCCTGTCGCTACTGACGGGGGAGAGCTTTGGCAGCGAGCGGGAGAGTCAACTGCTGGCCGAGTTGGTAGGGGAGGGGGATCCCATCTTGGATTTGGGCACTGCCGGGGGGTACTGGAGCCGCTTGCTCTTGGCCAAGGATCCACAACGGACGGTGATCGGCCTGGACAATGCGGCAGGGGTATTGGCGGAAGCCGCTCAACAAGCGCAGCCCCACTGGCAGCACTACAGCCTGATGCGGGCCCGAGCCGAACAGCTTCCCCTCGCCTCTGGAACTTTTGGGGCGGTGATCAGCGGGGCCACCTTGAACGAATTGCCTTTGGATCCCTGTTTGCGGGAAATTGCCCGCGTCTTGAAACCGGGAGGGGCCTTTGTCTCGATGCACAGCCAGCAGGTACAGGGATGGGGGCAGATGGTGCAGCAATGGCTGGAAGCCACCGGCCTTCATTTTTTCTCGGAAACCCAGTTGCGCGAGCACCTTCAACAGGTGGGGCTGCAGTTGGAGCGTTATCTCAGCTTGGGTTGGGTGGCCTTTGTGCGGGCGGTGCGCCTCTGATCTGGGCTGGGTTGAGGTGGCCATTCATTAGAGTCCAGAGCGGAGCCATCACCCAAATCCAAGTCGCGTCGATCCCCAGCCCTCCTCTTCCACCGGGAGAGGGCCTGGGAGTGAGGGCGAGAGCGCAGGCTAGGGGATCCACTCCAGCCCAACGCCAAAGCTAAACTCCCGATCCAAGGTCGAGTTGCGCAGGCTATAGCGAGCAGAAAGACGAAAGGAAGGGCTAATGGCGTAGGCAGCAGTGAGCTCCGCCAGGGTGGCCTGTCCTTCTTCCGGCTCCTGGGGGGCAACCCAACTGTAGCTACCGGTCAAATCTGCAGCTCCGGGAGCCAAGGCCAAAACGGCAAAAGCCCCATAGCTAACTCCGCTGAGGCTGCGGTTTTTTTGTTCCAAAGCCCGATACCCCAGTTGTGGCGCCAGATTAAAACGGGATCCCAGGGGGGCCAGAAAGTATCGCATCTCCGACCCGTACTGGCGCACTTCGGGATGTTCGGAAGATTGGCGATAGTCACCGCTGAGGGTGAGGCGATCTCCCAGGCGCAAATCCTGCAGGCTGATTCGCCAGTGCGAAGAGGACTCAAAGCCGGCCTGCAAGCGGGTGGGCAAGACGGGCGTGTTGCGGATTTCTTCCAGGAGATTGGGCGGGTTTTGCAGCCAGCGGCGCAACACGGGGCTGTCTTCTAAAATTCGGTCATCCAAGCCCAAATCCAAAGCGGCTGAGAGGATGGCCGGCACCGGATCTGGAATAGGGGCTTGCTGGGAATTGGCCCAAACCGGCCGCTCAGGCACCAGTCCAGCCCAGAGGAGCAGCATACCCAGGCGAAGCCCTTTGCCAGACTGTCTCACCACCTGCAACCACATTCATTGCGTCCCTACTGTAGCCGCTTTCCGAGGGATTCTCCACGCAGACGGGCAAGGCTGGAGGTGCTCCACAGCGCGGCAACAACACCTCAAAGACGGCTCAACGACAACAGAAAGCCTAGCTGTTCCGGCTGTTGGCAACCACCCGCAAGCGCTCGACCAATTTTTGCAGTTGCCGTTCAAATTGCAGACTTTGCCGCTGTAGCTGACTGACCTTTTCACAGCTATAGAGGACGGTGGTGTGATCTTTTCCCCCAAAGTAGTCGCCAATTTTGGGCAGGCTGAGGTTGGTGTAGTGGCGCATCAAGAACATGGCAATTTGCCGTGCTTGGCTGATGTCACGCTTGCGGGAGGATCCCAGTAAACTGTCTCGGTCGATGCCGAATTCTTCACAGACCACATCGGTAATCATGTCGGCGGTGATCTCTTTCGGCTCGCTGGGGGGATTGAGGATGGGCTGAATCGTCTCTACACTCATCGGCAAGCCGGAAATGGAAACATAGGCGACGGCGCGGATCAGGGCACCTTCCAGCTCGCGGATGTTGCTGGTGTAGGTGGTGGCAATGTACTCGATCACGTCGGCGGGCAGGTTCATCCCCTCGTACTCGGCTTTCTTCTTGAGAATGGCCATGCGGGTTTCGATATCGGGCGATTGAATTTCCGCAATCAAACCCATGGAGAAACGAGAACAAAGCCGCTCCTGCAGACGCGGGATCAGATGAGGAGAGCGGTCGGCGGCCAGTACGATCTGTTTGCCGGACTCGTGCAGCGTATTAAAGGTGTGAAAAAACTCCTCTTGGGTGTACTCTTTGCCTTCGATAAATTGAACGTCATCCACCAATAAAATATCTACATCTCGATAGTGCTCCCGGAAAGACTGCATGCTGTCTCGCCGGATGGCATCGATTAAATCGTTGGTAAACCGTTCGGTGGACACGTAGAAGACCTTGGCGCGTGAATTGGCCTCCAGTTGGTAGTGGCCAATGGCCTGCATCAGGTGGGTTTTGCCCAGACCCACCCCACCGCAGAGAAACAGGGGGTTGTAGGCGCGCCCAGGCTTGTCGGCCACAGCCAGAGCTGCAGCGTGAGCCATGCGGTTGTTGGGGCCAACCACAAACCGCGAGAAGGAATACTTGGGGTTGAGATCCGGCGCCCGCATGGGCAGGCTGCCGCCGACTTCCAGTCCTAGGGTGGTGGAGGCAGGTAAGCTGCCGGCTCTGCCCGATGTTGGGGAAATCGCCCTTGAAGGGGGTTCTGCCTCGACAGAAGCGTGGGGGGAAACGGAAAACTCCACCTGCAAAGGGATCCCGGCTACCCGCTGCACCACCTCGGTGATGGTGGAAGCGTAGTGCTTTTGCAGCCAGCCCCGTGCCCATTCGCTGGGGGTACAGATGGTGAGGCGGTTGTCCACCAACGATTCAGCCCGCGCCGTTTTGATCCAAGCCTCAAAGGTTGGGCGGCTGAGCTGCACCTGCAGATGACACAGGGCTTCATCCCAGAGCTGATCCAGGGAAATATCCACACCACACACTCAGAGCGACACAGCAGAAGCCCAGAGGAAACAGCGGCGGCTTCCTCGACAGGAGCTTCGGGATTCCCAATTTAACTGCTCGGCGCGGGGTGGCCAATCTAGCAATTTTCCATTGAGTCTGCTAAGATTAAGCGTCTGCGATCAGTTTCAAGCGGGCTAATTTCGGTCTGGTCAGCTCTGGCAAATGATCTTGGATTCATAAGTTGGCTTCTCACCATGACTCAGCGTACCCTTCGTGGCACCAATCGCAGACGCATTCGGGTTTCTGGGTTTCGGGCCAGAATGCGAACGGCAACTGGGCGTCAGGTCTTGCGGCGACGGCGGGCCAAGGGGCGTTATCGCCTGGCGGTTTCCTAAGCCCTTTGGTCAGAGATTTGATTTGTCTTGGTTTTTTGGAGCGTTGCAGCCCAAAACAGGCTGACTTCGGGGCCCAAATAAATGTTGCCGGCTCCTCATCGATTGCGGGATCGACGAGCTTTTCAGGCGCTCTACCAGGGGGGCCAACGTCGTTCCGGTGCAGGCTTGACCCTGCTGTTTCAGCCGATGCCCGCAGGGTGCGAAGGGATCCCTAGCCAAGTGGGGCTGGTGATCGGCAGAAAGGTGAGCAAATCTGCCGTAAAACGGAATCGGCTGCGACGCCAGTTGCGAGAAATCTTGCGCCCTCTGTGCCCAAACCTGAAACCCGGATACCGGCTGCTGTTTATCTCCAAGGCAAACTTACTGACCTACCGCTGGCCGGAGCTGAGGGCGGAGGTGCATCGTCTTCTCCAAAAGGCCGACCTGCTCGTCAGCACAGATGCGGATCCCAGGCTGTCCTAGAGACCTAGGCTGCACAGGTTTTTGCTACCCATGCTAGCCTGTTGCCATCATATGCTGGTGGCCACGCTAGATGTGGGGTGTGATGTACATCAAGCGGATTGAGCTGACCCGATTTAAGTCGTTTGGCAGCACCACCTCGTTGCCCCTGCTGCCGGGCTTTACGGTCATTTCCGGCCCCAATGGCTCCGGCAAGTCCAACATCCTGGATGGGATCCTGTTCGCGCTGGGTTTATCGTCCTCGCGGGGGATGCGGGCAGAGAGGCTTTTGGATCTGGTGCATTCCGGCAGCCTCAACGGCAATCGGCAGGTGGAAACCCACGTTTCCGTCACCTTTGAGCTGGGGCCGGGAGAAGATGGCCAGCCCAGGGAATGGAAAGTCAGTCGCCGGCTGCGGGTCAGGCCCGGAAAGGCTGAGGAGCTCGCCCGCGATAGTGGGACGGATTCTCTCCCCTACACCAGCACCTTTTATATCAACGATGTGCCCTGTACCCTGAGCGAGCTGCACGAACAACTGGAGGCGATGCACATCTACCCCAACGGCTACAACGTTGTTTTACAAGGGGATGTCACCAGTATCATTTCCATGCACCCCAAGGAACGGCGGCAGATCATCGACGAATTGGCGGGGGTGGCCACCTTCGACCGCAAGATCGCCCAGGCCAACAGCAAGCTGGAGGCGGTACGGGAACAAATTGAGCGCTTTCGGCTCATCGAACAGGAATGGCAAGCCCAGGGAGAACGGCTGCTCAAAGAGAGCGAAAAGGCTCAACACCATCAGCAACTGCGGCTGCAGTTGCAAACGCTGGAGCAGCAGCAACAGGTGTTGCTTTGGCGGCATTTGCAGGCCCAAGTGGAAGAAACCCAGGCGGCCATTCAGCGGTTTCTGGAAACTCAGGAGCAGGCCACTGCTCAGGTGCAGACCTTGAGCGAGCATTTGCAGCAAGCCGAAGCCGCCCTGACCGAGTTGCAAAGCCGCATCCACGCCCTTGGAGAGGAGGAATACCTGCACCTGCAAGCCCAGATTGCCGCCGCCGAAACACAACGGCAACAGGTCAGCCGACAGATCGCAGCCTGGCAGCAGGAGATCGAGCAAGCGCAGCGCCTACATCAGGAGCGGCAAACCCAACAGCAGCATCTGCAGGCGGAGCTGGAACACCTGCACAGCCAACAGGAGCAACTGGCCCAAGCCCAGGGATCCCTGCAGGCCCAGGTTCAGAAAGCCCAAATTAGCTTGGAACAGAGCCGCGAACAGCTGCGCGCCCTAGCCCAATCCGCTGATGCCTGGGTGAAACAGCAGCGCTACCTCACCCGCCACATTGAGGAACTCCGCGCTGAACAGGAGCCTCTCCAACAGGAGCAAATTCGCCTGCAAGAGCGACAACGGCAACTGGAACGACAAAGCCAAGAGATCCAAGCGGAGATTGCCCAGATCGAGGCGTGGCTGGGATCCCACCTGGCCCTCACCGCCGAGCTGGAACACACTTGCCGACAGTCGGAAGCTCAGGTTCAAACTTTGGCCCAAGAGCTGGCCCAACTGCAGGCCGGCCTGGAGCTGGATCGCGCCACCCACGAGCGCCTGGCCGCCGAGCTGCACGCCAAGCAGCGGCAACTGGACAAATGGGAAACCCGCCGCCAAGTGTTGCAAGAATCCCAGGGATCCCGGGCGACCCAAGCCATCCTGAGTGCCCGTCTGCCGGGGGTTTTGGGGTTGGTGGCCCAGTTGGGGCAGGTGGATCCCCAGTATCAACTGGCCCTGGAGGTTGCAGCAGGCAACCGGCTGCACTTTGTGGTGGTGGAGGATGACACCGTGGCCGTGAGCGCTGTCAACTTTTTGAAACGGGAAAAAGCCGGACGCGCCACCTTTTTGCCCTTGAATAAGCTCCAGCCCACCCGCCCCCCCAGCCCCCTGAAATTGGACGGCCTGATCGACTACGCCATTCGTTTGGTGCGTTTTGAAGAGCGCTACCGGGATGTGTTCGGCTTTGTGTTCGGCTCCACCCTGGTTTTCCAAAGCCTAGAGCTGGCCCAGCCCCACATCGGCAAGCACCGCATGGTTACTCTGGAAGGGGAGCTGTTGGAAACTTCGGGCGCCATGACCGGCGGCAGCGCCCCCCAGCGAGCTGGGATCCACTTTTCTGCCGGCGAACCTTCCGAGGAGGCCGCCTTGCGCTCCCGCTTGGCCGAGCTGGAGGAACTGCTGGCCGCCCTCACCCTGCGCCTACAAGCAGCCCAAGCCCGCGAAAAACAACTGGCCCAAGCCCTGCTCCTGGCTCGCCAAGACGCCCTGCAAGCCCAGCAATATCTGGAGCGGCACCAAGCCGACTGCCAAAAGCAACAGGCCCGCCTGCAACACCTGCAGGGATCCCTGGCGCAAAGGCAAAGCGAAAGCCACCAGATCCAGCAGCGGCTCGACCAGATTCAACTGCGTTGGGATCCCTTGCAACAGCGCCTAGCCGATCTCGCCCTCAAGCTCAGCCAACTGGAGGGATCCCCGGTGAACCAGCATTGGCAGCAACTGCAGCAGGCGGTGCAGCAGCAAGAAAGTCGCTTGGCAGAGCTGCAGCAGCAACTGGCCCAACTGGAGCGGCAACAGCAGGAGAACTCCGGCCAACAACACCTGAAACAGGCCCAAATCCAGCACCACCAGGAGCGCCTGCAGGAGAGCAAACAGCGCCAAGCCTATCTGCAGGAGCAAATCGTCCAAGCCCAAGCCACCCTTGGCCAAATCCAGCAACACCTTGCCGAGCAACGGCAACAGATGAGCCAGATCGAGGCCCGACTTTCCCACCTGCGCCAAGAGCGGGATCGGCAAGAATTCCAATTGCGGGCCCAACAACAGCAGATCCAACGCCTGGAGTGGGAACGCTACAACGCCCTCACCCAACAACAGGAAAAAGAGGCTCTGCTGGCCCAACTGCAAACCCAACTGCAAGCGGTGGTTCAAGAGCTGCCGGATCCGCTGCCCGACTTGCCCGCCACCCTGACCTTAGACGAGCTGCAGCGGCAAAAACGCAAAATCGAAGAGCAATTGCGATCCCTGGAGCCGGTAAACATGCTGGCCATTGCCGAATACGAACAGACCCAAGCTCGCCTGCGGGATCTCAGCGCCAAACTGGAAACCCTGCACCAAGAGCGCACCGAGTTGTTGCTGCGCATCGAGAACTTTTCCACCCTGCGTCGGCAAGCCTTCTTGGATGCCTTTCATGCCGTCAACGGCCATTTTCAAACCATCTTTGCCCAACTTTCCGATGGGGATGGTCATTTGGAATTGGAAAACCCAGAGGATCCCTTTGCAGGCGGTCTAACCTTGGTGGCCCACCCCAAAGGTAAGCCGGTGCGCCGTCTCAGCGCCATGTCGGGAGGAGAAAAATCGTTGACAGCCCTCAGCTTTATTTTTGCTCTGCAGCGGTTCCGCCCTTCCAGCTTTTACGCCTTTGATGAAGTAGATATGTTTTTGGACGGGGCCAATGTGGAAAAATTGGCCAATATGATCTGGCAGCAATCTCGTCAGGCGCAGTTTTTGGTGGTCAGTTTACGCCGCCCCATGATCGAAAAAGCTGAGCACACCATTGGTGTAACCCAGGCCCGCGGTGCATACACTCAGGTGATCGGCCTGACCAAACCCGCCCCTCACCCCAGTTAAGATGTGGCTTGGTTAAGAGCAGAGGGCAAATCCTGAGGTCCCATTAGACTCATTCTAAGAATGGTTTAGGAGTGTCCAAACGCCTGCCATGGTTGCTCTGACTCTGAATCTATCCCCCCTGACAACTCTGAGCCGAGCAGATTTTATTCGGCTTTGTGCCGCCAATCCTGACCTGAAGCTGGAGCGTACCGCTCAAGGAGAATTGGTTATCATGTCTCCAACCGGCGGGGAAACCGGCCACTGGAATGCCGAAATCACCACAGACTTAACCCTTTGGAATCGGCAATCGGGCCGAGGGAAAAGCTTTGATTCTTCCACCGGATTTTCCTTGCCTTCAGGCAG
>NZ_JANSIL010000028.1:0-39050 GCF_047462015.1 Synechococcus sp. R5-13
GGCAGGAATGCCCGACCGCGAGGTAAGGACTCCGTCCTGCTGACGGGAAGGGTGGCCCGCGCTCTGTCCACAGGACGAGCGCCGGGAGGATGTCACCATACTCCCCTGCCCAAAGGCAGAGGATTCTGGCTCTTGGTTCCAAGACAGCACTTGCCGTATCGGGTTGCCCCTTTACGACAGCGGTGCCCATCTCCCCAAGCGGGGCAGTTCCCTTCTGCCCTAAGTACCGTTGAAGAGAAAGGGCAAAACCTATTTAGGTTGCTTGCGTAGTCGCCGGACTACCGGGTTTTTTAAGTGGTTGACTACTCTACTACTGGTCTAGAGTACAGCACAAAAGCTGCCGTGAACGGCAGGGCTTTAGACCCAATTCTTTGGTAAAACAATTGCCAATAAAATGCCAATAAAAGGCTACCCGCTTGCTCGCCTTGCAGGGGCCAACTCAAGCGCTAGACCAAGAGAGCCAAGGTTTTTTTAACTCAGCACAGGTGTCTTTGGGGCAAGGGATCCATCCGACAAGCGCCAACCGACTGCCAGTTGTTTCTAACTGACGGCCACGGGCGACTTAGCCGCAGCAGCAGCGCGATTTTCCTCTTCCTCAGGAGGGACAACGGCAAACTCGATGTGATTGAGCAGGGTGGTCACGAAGGCGAAGAGCAGGAAAGGCAGGGAGATCACCAAAATCAGAGCAATGGTGAGAAAAGCGTAGAGGGGGCTATTCATCAGGGAGAGGGCAGCGGCCAAGCTGGCAAAGATGACAATCAGCCAAACGATGATCTGGCCGTAGATATCTCCAAAGGAGAGGGTGCAGGTGAAGCGGTAGCGGGTGTGAGTGTTCATGGCAGTTCCTCTGGATAGCCTGGATGGTTCGATCCTAAGGACAGATCAAGCCCCATCCTGAGAAATATGTCGAGATTTTAGACGAGAGACGAGGAGATGCCTCTCTTTGCTAAGAAATATCTCAAGAATCGGCTGAGAAAGAGGGGATCCGCCGTCTGGAAGGAGGCAGGATGCTACCCTCAAGATTGGGAACCGTTTCTTGCAGGCAGCAGCCATGTGTATTTGTATTCACTGCTACTACGTGGATCGCTGTACCACCTACCATGCCGTGGAAGCGCAGCATCAGCAACCTCATCTCACACTGACGCCGGATTTTGAGCCGCAGGGCCCCCAGATCAATGTCAATATCCGCAATGGGGGCACCGAGATGGAATGGGATGTGGTGGGCTGCCAGAGCTTTCGCGAGGAACGGAACAAATGGGCGCGACTTCGTCCCTATGAGGCGGTTCCCACGTAAGATCCAAGAGCGGCCTGGATTTCCAGGGAGTTTCTTGCCCGGCCAGGTTAGAACTCTTCAGTTTGGCAGTTCGGCTCTCCCAGTCTGAGAGGTTTGATGGGGGCTGGAGAGGTTTTTGTCGAGTTTCGAGAGATTGGAAGACTATGATGCTGGCCTCAAGCCCTACAGCGCTGCCAGTGGATGCCCGTCAACAGGTGAGCCAATTCATGCAGCGCCTACAAGATGACATCTGTGCCCGTCTGGAGGCCCTAGACGGAAAAGCCAAGTTTCGGGAAGACCGTTGGGAACGCCCTGGAGGAGGGGGCGGGCGCTCGCGGGTCATTCAGCAGGGAGACGTGTTTGAGCAGGGGGGAGTCAATTTTTCCGAGGTGTTCGGATCCCATCTGCCCCCTTCGATTCTGAAACAGCGTCCAGAAGCGGCAGGGCATCCTTTCTACGCCACAGGCACCTCTATGGTGTTGCATCCTCGCAACCCCTATGTGCCGACGGTACACCTGAACTATCGCTATTTCGAGGCGGGGCCGGTTTGGTGGTTTGGGGGCGGGATGGATCTCACCCCCTATTACCTGTTTGAGGAGGATGCGGCCCATTTTCACCGCACCCTCAAGGCAGCCTGTGACCGCTTGGATCCCGTCTACTACCCAGTTTTCAAGATCTGGTGCGATCGCTACTTTTTCCTACCTCATCGCGGCGAGGCGCGCGGCGTTGGCGGCATTTTCTTCGACTATCAGGATGAACGCCCTGGGCTGCTCTATCGGCCTGAAGGCCAGGCGGAAGGGGATCCCGAACAACTGGCTTCTGAGCCACCATCGTTACAGGTGCGGGTGGGATCCCGCAGTTGGGAACATCTTTTCCAGTTGGTGCAAGCCTGTGGCGAAGCCTTCTTGCCGGCCTATGTGCCGATTGTGGAGCGGCGGCAGGGGATGGAATGGGGAGAGCGAGAACGGCAATTCCAGCTCTATCGTCGCGGGCGCTACGTGGAGTTCAACTTGGTCTATGACCGCGGCACGATCTTTGGACTCCAGACCCAGGGCCGCACCGAGTCGATCTTGATGTCTTTGCCGCCATTGGTGCGCTGGGAATATGGCTACGAGCCCCAGCCGGACACGTGGGAAGCTAAGCTCTACCAGGTGCTCCGCCAGCCCCAGGATTGGGCGTAGGCCGGCCATACCCCGTCTCTGCTTCTGAGGATCCGTGGCGTGTTTTCTCCTTTCCCCCTCACCTACCGCGTTCAGCCCCCCCGACAGGGCGGCTTAGGACCCGCACCTGTGTTGGTGATGCTGCACGGGATCGGCAGCCACGAGGGGGATTTGTTCCAGTTGGCCCCCTATCTGGATCCTCGGTTGGCGGTGATCAGCTTGAGAGCCCCTATTCCTTGGAGTGGAGGCGGGTTTGCCTGGTTTGAAATGGCCTGGACACCGGAAGGGCTGGTGGGGGATCCCCAGCAAGCGCGCAATAGCCTCCAGCTCCTGAGCCGCTTTCTAGAACAGACGCTGCCCAGTGGGATCCCGGGTATTGCCTTGGATCCCAGCCAGGTGTATTTGCTGGGGTTCAGCCAGGGGGCGATCATGAGCCTGTACTTGGCTCTGACCCAGCCGGAGAAGCTGGCAGGGGTGGTGGCGATGAGTGGGCGTTTATCTCCAGAGATCCTGGCCGAGGCGGTGGAGCCGGAGCGGATGAAACACCTGGCCATCCTGGTGGTTCATGGCACTGCCGATGCTGTTTTGCCGATTGCTTTTGGCCGTCAGATCCGGGATTATTTTGCCCCGCTGCCACTGAACTTTACCTATCGCGAGTACGAGATGGGCCATGAAGTTTCCCCGGAGAGCCTGCGGGATATTCAGGTGTGGTTGCAAAATCTATTGGATAGAAGAAATTTGGAAATGAAACCCTAAAGAAGTCTGACTGAAATTGGGATGACTCTAATTCAGGTGTTGGGCAAGGCTTCGCAGCGCTTGGCGAGATCCTCAATAACCTCAATAGCGCAGGCCCGGTTCTCGCCACCTTTAGGGCTTTGAGGGCAAGTGGTAGGGATCCGTGTCCTACTCGGTTTTCCGGCTCTCCTTCGGGTTCGGATGTCAGAATATGGTGATTAATTGTGTTAAAGCGTTAAAGCCGGGCAGAATGAGCACTTAGTACCGATGCTCCCCTACCCAGAGGCCGACCAATGCTGCCTTGCCCCAGGGATCCACTTTCACTTCTGCCCGCGTGGCTTCAGGGTAACGCCGAATATCTTCTTCCAAGGCATCTCCAGCTGCTTCGGGAATAAAAAATTCTTCGATTCCCAACTTGAGCTGCTGCCCGTCAAACCAGCCTCGCAGCACTTTCTCTTCAGGCTGCAAATCTTTGGGCATCTCCCGGCTGACACCGATTGCTCGCCAAGGTTGAGTGGGATCCCCTGCGGGGGGAGCCAAGCGCAGATAAAGGATCCCTGGGGTCTCCAATTCAGGTGACCAACCCGGCAGTTGCTCTAGGGTGGAGCGTCGACCGACGACGTAGCCCAAGGCCACATACCGGCCCCGCAAAAGGTCATAGGGATCCACAGGGGCCGTTTGCAGGTAGATCGTGGTTCCGACAGCAAGAGTCAGCGCTTGCCGAGCCGGTATCAGCAGAACGATACCCAGCTGCAGCAGTAGGGGTAGCCAAAACCGCCATTTGGGCAGGAATCCCTTCCTAGAAAGATTCAATGGGCCAGCCATAGTAGCCAGAGAGAGTGACCTCTCTCTTATGGCACAGGTTCGCCGATCCCGGACAGAAGCGGGTAGAAGTGCCCCACCGGCCCCTGCCCTGACCCGATGGCCAAAGGATGTCGCAGCGCCTCCGTTACATAGGCTTTGGCCGCCACCGTGGCCGCAAAGGGATCCTTACCCCAGGCCATCTGCGCTGCAATGGCCGCCGAGAGGGTACAGCCGGTGCCGTGGGTGTGGCGGGTGGGGATCCGCTCTGTTTTCAGCACTTCCAGTCGCTCGCCATCGAACCACACATCCACCCCCTGCAGTTCCCCCGGCATACCCCCACCTTTGACCAACACCGCTCCACAGCCCAGGGTGCGAATCTGCTGAGCCGCCGTTTGCATATCCGCCAGGGACTGCAGCTGCAGCCCCGTTAAAATTTGCGCCTCATAGCGATTGGGGGTCAGTACCTGGGCCAAGGGGATCAGCCGCTCGCGGATGGCCTGAATGGCTTCATCTGCCAGCAACTTTGCTCCCGTGCGGGACACCATCACCGGATCCACCACCAGAGGCCGCAACGCCCAGCGCTCCACCTGACGGGCTACCTCCAGCACGATCTCGGCATTCAGCAACATGCCCGTCTTGATCCCTTGCACCCCGATGTCCTGCACCACGGCCTCGATTTGGGCGGCCACGGCTTCGGGGGGCAGCGCATCGACCCGGCTCACCCCAAGGGTATTTTGGGCAGTCACGCAGGTCAGGGCAGAGGTACCGTGTACCCGTTGGAAAGCAAAGGTGCGCAAATCCGCTTGGATCCCTGCTCCCCCACCACTGTCGGATCCAGCGATGGTGAGGGCGACAGGGGGGTGCTGCTCGGCCAGCAGTGGAGCCGGAGTTGGTTCAGATGCAGAGACAGACATTGGCCAAACGACAAAAATGGGCAAGGGTACCGATAGCCATTTCCATCAATCAATATGAACCATCTCTTTAACGTAGCAATGAAACTGTTGGTTCTCGATTGGTCTGAGACCACTGGGGTATTGGGAAAACTCTTGCAGACGTCTGTCAAGAAGCTGACTAAGAGTGAGTTGTCCTAGTCTAAATCCGAGTAGCCCTCATCAGTGGTGGCGACCACCTCAACCCAGGCTCTATCCCCCTCCACCGCCGTCAAGCTCCAGCGCAGAAGCCGAGCCGGCTGGCCCAGCTCCCGGTCAACTTGCTGACAGAGGGATTGCTCCAGTTGCGGGGCAGAGAGAGGCGAGCTCAACGGCAGAGATAGGTGCAACAAATGCAACTTCACAGGAGTCGAGAACTGATCTCGCCAAGGAAACAGACTTACTTTCGATAACTTCTAACACTAAGAATCCAACAATATAAACTAATGTAGTATTTTCAGATTAGGCTGAGACAGCCGGGCTACTGAGAAAAACCTTTTGGGCCCCTGCATTATTGCTCCGCAACGCTATTGCTCCGCAACGCTGACGCGAAGACGCGACCAAGGTTTTAGTTGTGGGTACAGTGTCCTAGTTTGAATCGAAATGACTACAACACCTACTAACAAGTAGACCTGAACAGAAATCCGGCACGGTTAGGAGCCAAACTGCAAACGGTAAACCTCTTCCTCTTGATCGGTCTCCACCTCCAAATCGGAGGTAGCATAGGCTACACACAGCAGCACAAACCCTTGGGCCTGCAGTTCTGGCCCAATCCCCATTGCCTCTGTCTGAGTCACGGATCCCGACCTCAGCCGCCCCGCACAGGTGGTGCAAACCCCCGCCTGACAAGAGGAAGGTAGCTCTATCCCGTGTTCAAGAGCAGCTTGTAAAACCGTCTGATCCGCAGAGGCAGGGAAGCGGTAGGTTTGGCCGCGGTGATGAAGGGTTACTTGATAAGCCGTAGCAGACATCAGGAACGGGCTCCCGACGGAGTACGGGTCACCGTCAGAGACTGTGGCTGGCGCATTTTCTTCACCAGAGCCTGGATCTTTTTGGCTCCTTCCTTTTGCAGGTCGGCGATGTAGTGGCCTTTGAGCCGCTCCGCCTCAGCTTCATCGGAGAAGGGGCCGTAGTAGTAGGTACAGTCCTCGGTGGTGATCTCGATCCAGACCGACAGGCCGCGCAGCTTATCCAACAGACTGACCAAAGGGTTGCTCACGGGATCCATCCCCCATTATCAAGTCTAGCAATCATTGGATGTCCTTTTGCAATCCCCTAGATTCTACTACTTTTATTGACGATTTGTTGAGGAATGTATCAACCTCAGGGCGTTTGAGGTGGTGGGGAGAGCGCTGCCGGTGGATTTCGTAGAGGGCAATGCCGGCGGCCACAGAAGCATTCAAGCTTTCAGTACGGCCTGCCAAGGGAATGGACAGCAGTTGGTCACAATGGCGCTGTGTGAGCAGGCTAATCCCTTCCCCCTCGGATCCCACCACCAAGGCAATGGGCCGTTGAAAATCGGCTCTATAGATGAGGTCAGTCCCTCGGCTGGTGGTGCCATAAACCCAAAACCCCTGCTCTTTGAGGTATTCCAAAGCCCGATTCAAATTCACCACCCGCGCCACCGGCAAGGTGGAGAGGGCTCCCGCCGCTACCTTCATCACCGTCGAGGTTACCCCTGCTGCCCGCCGTTGTGGGATCACCATCCCCTGCATGCCAAAAGCCTCCACACTACGGGCAATGGCTCCCAAGTTATGGGGATCCTGGATCCCGTCTAGAACCACCAGCACCGGATTGGGGCTGGCCTGCCGGCTTCTTTCCACCAAATCCTCCAGGGCCACGTACTGATAAGGCGTGGCTTGGGCAGCGATACCCTGGTGGTTGGCGCCAGCCGTGAGGGCGTTCAGCCGCTTTGGAGACACTTCGTCGATAACGGTGCCCCGCGCTTTGGCTTCTTCCAACAGAGACAAAAATTGGGGGCTGTAGCGCAACTTCGGCAAGATCCAAACCCGATTGAGGGTGGCTTGACTTCTCAGGGCGGCCAGTACCGTCTGGCGACCGTAGATGATCTCTTGCTCCAGCTCGGTCTGCGGATCCCGGTCGGCCTGAAGCTGCACTTCTTCCGGCAGAACCCCTGTCCCACCCATGGGAAGGCCGGGATCTCGTTGGCCTGCCGGTTGAGGAGCCACCTTGCCCTGGGGCCACTGCCGCTGTGCGTTGCGGCGGATCGGCTTCACCGGAGCCTCTTGGGTGGCAAGCTTGGGATCCCCGTCTCGGCGTTTGGGCCGCTGTGCCCGCTTGCTAACGGATTGCCCTGCCCTTCGCGGCTGCAGTTTGCCCGAGCGAGACAGCCGTGAAGCAGGTTTGCGCTGAGAAGTCTTGGGCATGGGCGTGGAAGATGGAAAGACGGAAAGACTATCCTAACCTTCCCACTCGCCTAGGGTCTCAGCCAAAACATCAGTGAGGGCGAGGATATGGCGCAGCCGTTCGGGATTGGCCAGGTAGAGATAGCCCAGAACTGTTTCCAGGCCGCTGGCGTTTTGGTAATCGGCCAGAGGCAGATGCCGGGGTGGGCGACCGCAGCCATTGCGACCCCAGCGGACAATTTCCTGCTCTTCGGGGTTGAGATGGGGCAACAGGGCCAACAGCAGCTTAGCCTGAGCCGAGCCGCGCACCCGCCTCACCACCTGCTGATGATAGCGCTCCAGTCGATCCGGAGGAAATAGCCGTTGCCGCCGCACATGCAGTTCGTAAATGGCGTCTCCCAAGTAGGCCAAGGCTGCGGGCGATAGGCGGCGAATCTCGGCCAAGGAGGGCCTTTCGGAAGTGGGCTCGAACAGCAGATCGTTCACAGCAGCTCACGAAAGATAGGCAGAAAAAATGTCTAGAACCGCTGTCATCGGCTCATTGCAGGATTCAGTCCATGCTAAGACAAGCTTCCTCTGGTCTGCTAGCCTGACTCGCGCTCTTTCCCCCCTTGCAGGTGATTTGGATCACGAGGCCCAGAGAGAAAAGGTGCTATCGAGTAGACAGGGCAAAGCCGGTTAAGGGGCTGATGTTATGAGCCTTGAAAAGCCAGTTGGAGTTACTGCCAAGAATCTGGAGAGCAAAATCCAAGAAATTGTGGGTGAGCTGGCCAGCGATCAGCGTGAAAGGCTGGAAGGTAAGGCCGAGCAAACAAAGGCAGCCACCCACCCTGGAGTCGAGGATGCTCGAGAAGCGATTAAAGACGTTGTGGATGATCCAACGGATGGCCAATAGCTCCAGTTAAGATGCGGGGACAAGGAGATCTGCATTCAGCAAAAGCAGGTAGGCGACGACCGCCCCCCCCATACCCCCTACCAAGAAGCCGGCAGCCAATTCGCTCCAAGATTGGGATCCCCCTACCGGCCCTATGTTGCGCTGCGAAGTGACAGTGCCGTAGAGAGAAAGGGCCGCCGTCAGAATCAAGATCAGGCCACAGGCTCCCAAAAAGCCGCTCAGCAGACCGATGGGCTCGTTGCGCAGCGGCCCCAGCTTGGCAAAGGGGCCTACCAGCCAATAGCCGTGGGCCATACCGATTTCCAAGCCCCGCCAAATGGAACTCAATCCCGGTCGGTTGATGGGCAGCCAGTCGATCAACAGCCGGACAACAGGTGTGTGGTTGATCGGTGTCCAGAGATCCCCAATTTGCGGATCTCCCTCAGGGACGGTGACACATCCCTCATCCATATTCAACCTATTCAACGGAGCAGGCTCGGCATTGGGTTCGACCATTTCAGCAACTCTGTGTCCAGTTCAAAGGAGGATGGAAAAAAGCCTAAAAAAGCAGGGATCCCACCGGGCGTAGGTTGCGCTGGGGATCCCTGGCCTACACTCAGAACGTCAAAATGTCGGGGAAGAAGCGATTGATCTCGATGAACAGGGCAAAAACAAAGCTGGAAAACAGGATAAATGCCACCGGAGCAGTGGTGAGAAACTTGGTGAAATCAGCCATAGACGCCTCTCAAAAGTTAAATAAATCGAGTTAGAAAGCCGGGCTCAGCTCCTCAGCGGGGGGAGATGGGCACAGCCGCTTCCGGCTCTCGAATTTCGCCGCTGGCAATTTCCTTAAAAGCAGCAGCGGGCCAAGCCAAAGCCGTGAGGAAGCACCGCAGCGCCAGCGGTACATCGATCAGGCTTTCTTTCATTTCGGGGCTATCCTCATCCCGAACCGCGATCAGGTAAGAACGCCCCGCCCAGCCCAGCCAACCGGCAATATACAGGAAGAGCAGACCGGGGATGAGAAACTCGCCCGCATGGTTCAACCGACCATCCGTAACCAGGTGGGGCAGGCCCTCTTCGCCGCAGAGCAGCTTGCTGTAGCGCTCAAAGCGCTTGCTGGTTTGGGCCAGCTTTTGCTGGTAAACAGGGGCCATAGCAGGGCTGGCGTTGAGGATCTTCTCCTCTAGGCTGCTCAGGCGTTCGTTCATCAGGGCCTGAAAGGCGGGAACTTCGCTGCAAGGTTTCAGACCAATCAAGGGCTCTGCCTGCACAGATTGGGCGAGGCCAAGCGCAATGCAAAGGGCCAAAAGAAGGCTTAAAAAGGTTCGCATAGCAGGATGTGTCCTTGAGGTAGGGGTCTAAGATCTGTCCAAATGCTAAGGGATGCTAAGTGCAGCAACAGGCACTAAACGGTTAGTATCATACTCCTGAGCGCCTCGCCCCGACGGATCCTGAGTTTTAGCTCACACAATTCTTAATTTAAGGATCCCAAGGCTTTCCTATTCCTTTCCCCAGCTTGCTCTCCCATGCCCCGCGTCCTTGCCATCGAAACCAGTTGTGACGAAACGGCTGTGGCTGTGGTGGCGGCGGATGCAGCCTGGCCGGGGTTTGCCCCACGGCAGCTCAGCTCCGTGGTGGCCAGCCAAATCGACCTTCATGCTGCTTACGGGGGGGTGGTGCCGGAGGTGGCCTCTCGTCAGCATGTGGAAACCTTGCCCTTTGTGCTGGAGAGGGCTCTGCAACAGGCAGGATTGGAGGTGGCCGAGGTAGATGCCATTGCCGTAACCTGTGCGCCGGGCCTGGTGGGATCCCTGCTGGTGGGGCTGATGGGGGCCAAGACCCTGGCTTTGCTTTACGACAAGCCCCTGATCGGGGTGCATCATCTGGAGGGCCATCTCTTCAGCGGCTTCTTGGCAGAGCCCGATTTGCGCCCCCCCTGCCTATGCCTTTTGGTATCGGGAGGCCATACCAGCCTGATTTGGATGAAGGACTACGGGGACTACCAGACGGTGGGCCGCACCCGCGACGATGCTGCCGGCGAAGCGTTTGACAAAGTGGCGCGGCTGCTGGGGCTGGGCTATCCGGGGGGACCGCAGATTGACCGCTGGGCTCAGCAGGGGGATCCGCAGCGCTTTCCCCTGCCCGAGGGCAAAGTGGAGCATCCCTACGACACAAGCTTCAGCGGCCTGAAAACGGCGGTGTTGCGCCTAGTCCAGCAGTTGCAGCAGCAAGGCCAGGAGTTGCCCATTGCCGACATTGCCGCCAGCTTCCAGGCCTGTCTGACCCATGTGCTCACCGAAAAGGCAGTGGCCTGCGCCGAGGCGCTGGGCCTCTCGACGCTGCTGCTGACGGGAGGGGTAGCTGCCAATCGGGAGCTGAGGGCCCGCCTCACAGAAGCAGCCCGGCAAAGGGGGTTGCGGGTGGTGATCCCGCCTCTAGCCCTCTGCACCGACAATGCCGCCATGATTGGGGCAGCTGGGCTCTGCCACTGGCTGCGGGGGGAGGTCTCGCCGCTGGAGCTGGGGGTAGCCTCGCGCATGCCCCTAGAAGGGATCCCTTCCCTCTACATGGATGGGGGCGGAGCTCACAGAGAAGAACAGACGGGATCCGCCGCCCTCTGACGTTGCCTCACCTCAAGGTAGATGAGCAGCGCGTTGATGTCGGCGGGGTTGACACCGCCGATGCGGGCCGCCTGGCCCACGGTTAGCGGGCGCACCGCCGAGAGCTTATCCCGCGACTCTTTGGAGAGGGTGGGGATGGAGTGGTAGTCCAGATCGGGGGGCAGAGGGCGGTGGTACTGCTTGCTCACCTGCTCAATTTGGCTCTGCTGCCGCTGGATGTAGCCGCTGTATTTGACGGCAATCTCTGCCGCCTCCTGCTCAAAGGGATCCAGCTCCGCATCCCCCAGCCCCAGTTCCAGGAGATCGGAGTAGTGAATCTGGTTGCGGCGCAAGATCTCGGCCAGGGTGGCGGATCCCTTGATCCCCTGCCCCGTCAGTTGGCTTAGTTGGATGCCGGCCAGGTCGTGGGCCTTCACCCGCTGCGTTTCCAGGCGCTCGATTTCTGCGGCAATGCGCGCTTGCTTGGCTTGGAACAGGGCCCAGCGCCGGTCATCGATCAAGCCCCATTCCCGCCCCAGGGGGGTGAGCCGTTGGTCGGCATTGTCGGAGCGCAGGATGAGGCGGTATTCGGAGCGGCTGGTGAGCATGCGGTAGGGCTCCCGCAGTTCTTTGGTGCAGAGATCGTCGATGAGGGTGCCGATGTAGCTGGACTCCCGCGGCAGAATGACCAGAGGTTTGCCCTGAACCAGGCGGGCGGCGTTGATCCCGGCTATGAGCCCCTGAGCTGCCGCCTCTTCGTAGCCGGTGGTGCCGTTGATCTGGCCGGCGCAAAACAACCCCTGCACCTTTTTGGTCATCAGAGTGGGGTAGAGCTGGGTGGCCGGCAGATAGTCGTATTCCACCGCATAGGCAGGCCGCAGCATGACGCACCGCTCCAGGCCAGGCAAGGAGCGCAACATCTGGATCTGGATTTTCTCAGGCATCCCCGTGGAGAACCCCTGGATGTAGAGCTCCGGCAGATCCCGCCCTTCCGGTTCGATAAAAATCTGATGGCTTTCCTTGTCGGCAAAGCGGACAATTTTATCTTCGATGCTGGGGCAATAGCGGGGCCCTTTGGCCTCTACCCAGCCGCCATAGACGGGGGTTTCGTGGAGATTTTCCCGGATGATGCGGTGGGTCTCTGGGGTGGTGCGGGTCAAGTAGCAATCCATCTGCTCCCTTGGCACCCACACCTCGGGGTCGAAGCTAAACCAGCGCACATCGGGATCCCCCGGTTGCCGCTCCATGACCGAAAAATCCACGCTGCGCCGATCCACGCGGGCAGGGGTGCCGGTTTTCAGCCGGCCCGTTTCAAAGCCCAGTTGGCGCAGGGTGTCGGTCAGCCCTTCCACGGCAAATTCCCCTGCCCGTCCGGCAGCTTGCCAGTGGCGACCAATCCAGATGCGCCCCCCCAAAAACGTACCGGTGGTCAGGATCACCGCCCGACAGCCGAAGATGGTGCCGAAATGGGTGACCACGCCCACCACCTCGTCGTTGCGCCCCAACACCAAATCGGTGACAGTGCCCTCGCGAATCGTCAGGTTAGGCTGGTTTTCCACCACCGAGCGCATCACCCGCGCATATTCCCTTTTGTCGGTTTGCGCCCGCAGCGCCCACACCGCCGGCCCCCGCGAGCGGTTGAGCACCCGCTTCTGTAAATAGGTGCGGTCGGTGATTTTGCCCATCTCGCCGCCGAGGGCATCGATTTCGTGTACCAGTTGCGATTTGGCCGGGCCGCCGACGGCGGGGTTACAGGGTTGCCAGGCGATCTTGTCCAGATTCAATGTCAGCATGAGGGTGTTACAGCCCAGCCGCGCTGCTGCCAACGCTGCCTCGCAGCCGGAGTGCCCCCCGCCGACCACCACCACATCGTAGTGATCGAGAAAATCAATGCTGTCCCGTCCAACTCTGAGCATAGGGTGGCAATTCCAAAATGAATAGCCGGGATCCCCGGTCTTTTAATTTTCAGGTTATTTCAGCTCGCTTATCCAGCTTAGCGATGGCGGCAACGGATAGGGTTATTTGCGACCGGCCTGAGGCAGGCAGAGCAGTAGGGAAAGTTTTCTGTTGCCCTGGGAAATAAAGTTGGGTAGAGGCTCAGTTCCCAGCCTAAGTCACCTGATTGAAGAGTTGAAGAGACCTCAGGGCGCTGGGATCAGCTCCCCCAAGGCTGCCGATAGCAGGGGATCCCAGAGGAAAGGGCAGAGTCGCCCAAGGGATGTTGCGGCTCATACAAACACCAGACAGCCCGCCTGAGAGAGCCAAGCACCGATTCCATTATCCTCAACCGGATCTAATCCAGACTATTTTAGTCGGGTTTAGTTGACGCGGCAGATTGCGGGTGATAAGATTCCCCCCAACGATAGGTAAGTTCAATCCAGCGCCCACCCTTTCCTTCACCTTGAGGCTGCCCATGTCCCAAACTCTTTCCGAACGCCCGCTCAGCCCTGCCGATTCCCCGTTGGCCTCTGCCTTGCACAGCTCCAAGGTGGGCTTCAGCCGTTTGCGCTGTCGGGAGTGTGGCGCCGAGTATGAGCCGGTCGCCAAGCATGTTTGTGAGCTGTGTTTCGGCCCCCTGGAAGTGGCTTATGACTACGACTGGCTGAAGCGCACGGTTAGCCGTCAGAGCATCCAGGCCGGGCCGCATTCCATCTGGCGCTATCGGCCTTTTCTGCCGGTGACTTCTGAGAAGCCCATTGATGTGGGCACGGGCCTGACCCCTCTGATCAAAGCGGAGCGGCTGGGTCGGCGGCTGGGATTGAAAAATCTTTACATCAAGAACGATGCCGTCAACATGCCCACCCTCAGCTTCAAGGATCGGGTGGTGTCGGTGGCGCTGACCCGTGCCAAGGAGCTGGGCTTTACCACCGTCTCTTGCGCCAGCACGGGCAATCTGGCCAACTCCACCGCTGCTATTGCCGCCCACGCCGGCTTGGACTGCACCATCTTCATCCCGGCGGACTTAGAAGCGGGCAAAGTGCTGGGATCCCTGATTTACAACCCCACCGTCATGGCGGTGGAGGGCAACTACGACCAGGTGAACCGCCTCTGCGCCGAGGTGGCGGATCGCTACGGCTGGGGCTTTGTCAACATCAACCTGCGCCCCTACTACTCGGAAGGCTCCAAAACCCTGGCCTACGAGGTGGTGGAGCAACTGGGCTGGCAACTGCCGGATCAGGTGGTGATCCCATTGGCCTCGGGATCCCTGTACACCAAGGTTTATAAAGGCTTCCAGGAGTTTGTGAAGGTGGGGCTGGTGGCGGATAAGCCGGTCGCCTTCCACGGCGCACAGGCGCGGGGCTGCGCGCCCATTGCCCAGGCGTTTCGCGAGGGGCGGGATTTTGTCAGCCCTGTTAAGCCCAATACCATCGCCAAATCCATCGCCATCGGCAACCCTGCTGACGGGATCTACGCCCTGGAGATCGCCCGCAAAACCGGCGGCCAGATCGAGACGGCTGCCGATCCGGAGATTGTTGCCGGCATCAAGCTTTTGGCCGAGACCGAAGGCATCTTCACCGAAACCGCCGGCGGCACCACCATTGCCGTGCTCAAACGCCTAGCAGAGTCCGGCCAACTTGATCCCGAGGCGGTTACAGTAGCCTACATTACTGGCAACGGTCTGAAGACCCAGGAGGCGGTTCAAGCCCACGTAGGCCATCCGCTGGTGATCTCGCCCAGGCTGGAGAGCTTTGAACAGGCTTTGGAGCGGGCCCGCACCCTGGAGCGGCTGGACTGGCAGGAGGCATCAGTATGAACTCGGTTTGCAGGGAAGACCCTCTCCATTGCCTCTTAACAGAATCTTAATGAAGAACTGTTAAGATCCCTGGCGTAGACCTATTGGCTCAGGAGCTTTGCACAATGCCTATCTTTCCTTCTGTTCAACGCCTTGTTCGCCGTTGGATCCCGTTGGCGGCTGTAGTGGCCCCGCTTGT
This sequence comes from Synechococcus sp. R5-13, assembly GCF_047462015.1. Taxonomy (NCBI): domain Bacteria; kingdom Bacillati; phylum Cyanobacteriota; class Cyanophyceae; order Synechococcales; family Synechococcaceae; genus Synechococcus; species Synechococcus sp. R5-13. The sequence continues at coordinate 14,677 of NZ_JANSIL010000028.1, forward strand.
CTTTGCTCCTGCGGCCCAGCCTCAAGGGCTAAACACCATTGCCGTTGAGCTGGAAACTTTGCCCAGCAGCTACTCGACGCTGGCGGCAGCTTTGCGGGCGACGGGCCTGAATACGGCGTTGGCAGGGCCGGGGCCGTTCACGGTCTTTGCCCCTTCCGATGTGGCCTTTGGGCAACTGCCGCCGGGTACGGTGGAGACGCTGTTGCAGCCGGCCAGCCGGGCTCAGCTCACCCGCATTCTCACGTATCATGTGGTGCCGGGGCGGATTACCTCGTTTGACCTGCGGCCCGGCCAATCGACCACTCTGACCACCTTGGCAGGGCTGCCGCTGCAGGTGCAGGTGGGATCCGATGGCAGCATCCGGGTCAACGGGGCTAACGTGAACCTGGCGGATATTCCAGTTTCCAACGGCGTGATTCACGGCATCGATGGGGTGCTGCTACCCTAGTTTTTTGATGTTGGTTAATGGACGAGGCATTGGGCTATGGCAGTCAAGGTGCTGATTCCCAACACGCTGCGGGCGCTCACCCAGGATCAGGGGGTGGTGAATTGCGAGGGATCCACCATCCGCGAATTGTTGGATGCTTTGGAACAACGCTGTCCGGGGATTAAGGCGCGGCTGTGCGATGAGAAGGGGGAATTGCGCCGCTTCGTCAACTTTTATGTGAACAGCGAAGACATTCGCTTCCTCAAGGGATGTGACACCCCTCTGCAAGATGGGGATGAGGTGAGCATCGTCCCTGCCGTTGCTGGGGGCTGAGGGCTGCCAAGCCTGCCGTGGACGCTGTGGAGTGGTTGAGCCAGCCGGCCCCGCTGGTGGCACCTGCCTTGCTGGGCATGGTTCTGGTGCGGCAATTTGCCGATGGGCTGCAGGTGCGGGCCCAGATCGTAGAGACGGAGGCCTACACGGCTGGGGATCCGGCCTGCCATGCCTACCGCCGCAAGACCCAACGCAACCAGGTCATGTTTGGCCCGCCAGGGCATCTCTACATCTATCGCATCTACGGCCTCTACCACTGTCTAAATATCGTTACCGAGCCAGAAGGGATCCCGGCGGCGGTTCTGATCCGGGCAGCTCAGTTGGATCGCCTGCCAGACTGGATCCCGGCCAACAAACAGAATCAGCCAGCACGGGCGGCGGCGGGGCCGGGCCTGCTCTGTCAAGCCCTGCGCATCGACGGATCCCACAACGGCTGGCGGCTAGAGCGGGCGGAAGCCGGCCAGGAAGGCATTTGGCTGGAGGGATCCCCCTCTTGGCAAACGCAGTTGTCCATCGTCCAAACCACCCGCATCGGCATCACCCAAGGAGCCGAGATCCCCTGGCGCTGGTACATTGGTGGACATCCGGCGGTGTCGCGCTATTAGTGGGGGCAGGCGGACAATGCTCGCAGAAGGCAGTGGCTAAAGGACTCCGTCCCGCTTACGCGAAAGGACTCCGTCCCGCTTACGCGAACGGCAGGGGCTGCCTGGGCTGGTCAGCGGGGTTGTGCTGCTCTTGCTGGGGTTGCCCACGTTGGCCCAGCCTGTTCCAACTTTTCCAGGACTCTTGACGATGCAAGCCCAGACCCACTCCACCTATCGCACCGGGTTTCAGCGCTGGCGGGCAGGAGAAGCTCAGGGGTTTCAGGACTGGTCAACCCAAGGGATCCGCCTGAACGCCCGAGGGCAATTGGTCTTGGATCCAGAGGGTTTGCGGCAAGAAGTCAGCCTTGAAGAGCCTGAGGTGGCGCTAAGGACTCCGTCCCGCTTACGCGATCGGGGGCGCCCTTTCTATCCCCTTGGCCCCTACTGGGTGGGAGAAGCCACTAGCCCAGCAGTCCCCACCAGCTTCCCTATGGTCGGGGCAATCGCTTCCTGGAATGCCACCACGCCCCCCGGCACCTGGTTGGAACTGTGGATTCGGGCCAAGCTTTCAGACCGCTGGACAAAGTGGTATCACGGCGGGGTATGGGCTGCGGATCCCTTGACTCTGGCCAGCCACTCAGTGCAAGGACAAGGGGATGAGGATGGCAACCTGTACACGGATCTGCTGGTGCTCAAGGATACCCTCAACGGAGCAGAAGCCTTCCAGGTCAGGGTGCGCCTGTTCACGCAAGAGCCAGGCCGTTCTGCCGTTGTGGATCAGGTGGCAGTTGCCATTTCCAACGAGCCGGTCAGGCCCAGCCGCCTATCCCCTGGGGATCCCAGCCGCTGGGGCAAAATCTTGGATCTGCCTTGGTGCTCCCAGATGGTGTACCCCGATGGGGGAGAGGTCTGGTGTAGCCCCACCTCTTTGGCGATGGTGATGGCCTACTGGAAGCGGGATCCCCGCCCCTGTGAGGTGTTGGTGCGCGCAGCAGTGGCCGGTGTGTATGACCGGGTTTACCAGGGCCATGGCAACTGGGTTTTCAACGTCGCCCATGCTGCCGAGCAGGGTTTGTCCGGCGTGGTGGCGCGGCTGGAGAGCTTGGCCCAAGCAGAAGCCTGGATCGCGGCAGGGGTTCCGGTGGTCCTCAGCTATGCCTGGGGTGAGGGAGAACTGGAAGGGGCGCCAATTCCCAGAAGCAACGGCCATCTGGCGGTGCTGGTGGGGTTTGCTCGCGGCAGCGGTGCGGAGCAGTTTAGCCACGGGGATCCCATCCTCCACGATCCGGCGGCCAAAACCAACGAAGAGGTTCGCCGTACCTACCGCCGCGAACAGCTAGAGTCGTTGTGGCTGGAGCACTCCGGGGGTACCGTCTACTTGATTCATCCGCGAGAGTGGCCTGTCCCCACTCTATAGCCGAACCGGGCGAACGCGGGCAGCATCGACTTACAGCGCTACCGCTATGGCCTGGATGATTTCCTGGCCGCTGAAACTGCTATCTGGTCTTTCGGTGGGGATTTGAGTAAGGATAGATGGAGTGAGGAGTGCGACTCACCTGCGGGTGAGGATGGTTGGTCATGAATAGGAATGCGGTTCAGGGGCCAAGGCATTGGTCGAGGTGGCTCCTGCGGCAGAGAGGGTGCTGGGCAATTCTCGCCGGTTTGTACGCTGATGAAGGTAAGCGTGGGGGTTTGGGTTTCCGCCATTTCCCAGTTTGTGGGAGGGGATGAGCTGCATCATGCCACGACGGGTTTCCCTGAGACCGCTATCTTGGCCTGCGCTGAGTGCCTTGGTGCTGGCTCTCTCAGGCTGTGGCGAGTTTCCTTCTTCTAGTCTGTCTCCCAGCGTTCTTCCCCCTGCGGCCCTACAGCCGGTTTCAACCCCAACTCCTCTCCCTCTCTCCCCGCTTTCTCTCACTTTTGAGCAAGCGCGTCAGGCCGGCTTGTCGGTGCCCAGCAACCGCATCGTTCTGCTGCTCCAGGAACAGGGATCCGATCTGGTGGCCCAGCTACCGGCCTCAGAGGTGGATCGCTGGCTGGCCCGCACCCCCACCTGGCCAGGGGTGGAAGGGATCGACCTGAGCATTACCCTGGGCACTTATCGCCAAACCGCCACTGCCCCTCTGCGCCCGGGGCAACCGGCCACTTTCACCTTCACCAATCCTCCCGCCGGGGAAGCGGAGCTCAGCGCCATCGCCTATCGGGGATCCACCACTCTGGCGCAGGGGAAGGGATCCCTGACCCTTTCTGCCCGCTCTGGGAGTTCTGGCAGTGTCAATCGTCCTCCCCAAGACACAGAGCGCCAGCGCCGCCTTTCGATGTTGGTGCTCTCTGAGGTGGGGGTACCGCTGCTGCACACCAGCTCGGCAGCGCCCACCCTTGGCCAGCCGTTGCTGCTCTCAGGGGAAAATTTGGAGCGGGTGGAAACAGTTCTCTTTGCTGCAGCAGCCAATCCCGAGCGCATCCTGAGGGGGGAAATTCGCTCCCGCAGCGGTGACCGTTTGGTGGTGATGCCGCCTTCTTCTCTTTCCGGCTCAGTTTGGGTTGCTGTTGCGGATGCTTCCGGGCAAGGGTTGCGCACCCTGGTCTACGATTGGCCTGCCGCTACTCCTTCCCCCAGCCCCTCTCCCACCCCCACTGCTCCGGCAGCATCGGCCTGGGTGGTGGAAACTTTGCTGGATGGCCGCACCTCGCCCGCGGCAGATCCTGTCGGCAACGCCCCTGATAACACCGGCACCGAGTCCAGGATCTACCTGCAGCAAATCAGCGGCATTGCTGTGGATCCTGAAGGAGCCTTCTATTTAGCCGATAGAGCCCAGCACCGCATCTTCCGGCTGTCTCCAGAGGGGGAATTGGAAGTTTGGGCCGGCACAGGCCAAGCAGGCCGCCGCGACGGAGCAGCCAATCAAGCTCAGTTTGACTCCCCACAGGGGCTGCTCTGGGATCCCAAGGGGGGATTGTGGGTGGCCGACAGCGGCAACCATTGCCTGCGCTATATCAACCTGCAACGACAGGTGAGCACCTTTGCCGGCACTTGTGTAGCCGGATACCGAGATGGGGGGCTTGACCGAGCTCAGTTCCGGGAGCCATCTGGGCTGGCTTTGGGTTCAGATGGCAGCCTCTACGTTGCCGACCGCGCCAATCGCCGCATCCGCCGCATCACCCCTGCAGGTGAAGTGACCACGGTTGCCGGCACCGGCCAGCCGGGATTCGCCGACGGCCCAGCAGAACAGGCCCAGCTCCTGCAGCCCACGGCTCTGGCGGTGGATAAGGAGGGGAACCTCTGGATTGCCGATGGACATCGCCTGCGCCGGCTCTCTGCTGGCGGACGAGTGACCACCCTCTCCGGGGCAGAGCCAGGCTATCGGGATGGCCCCCTGGCAGAGGCCCGTTTTCAAACCCTGGGGGGGCTGGCCTTCGATGCGGCAGGCAACCTCTGGGTGGCAGACCGAGACAACCATCGCATTCGTCGTCTTCAGCCTGGGGGACAAGTTTCCACCTTGGCCGGACAGAATCAGCCCGGCTGGCAGGATGGCCCCACCTCGGCAGCCCGGTTTGAGCAGCCTGCCGGCTTGGCAGTCTTACCGGATGGCAGTGTGGTGGTGGTGGATGCCGGCTTGCCGGGCTTGCGTCGCATAAGCCGCGTTGCCTCTGGGCCTGTCACCCCAACCCCTGGGGGATCTCTGTAGGCTCTTGACAGGCCGCCGTCTCTCAGGTTTCACAGGGATCCCCATCTACTCAATCACCACACTCTTCGGGCCGGCGTTCACCTCTGGGCGACCCTGATTGAAGTTGGCCAGGAAGGTGTCTGGATCTTTGAGGCTGAAGACCAGCTTTTTGCAGGGCACTTGCAGCCCCACCGGCCCCAGCAACGGAATAAAAAGAGGCTTTTCCTGCACCAGTGGAATGGCAATTACCCCTTGGGTGCTGGTGACCGGGCCAACGATCCCCTGAAAATCGGTGCGCACGCCCACCCCGTAGTACCAGGGCCAGGGAAAGCGCTCCCCTCGCCCCAACTCGCTCAAGGAGAACGTCTCGTTGAACAGGCTGCCCGCCCGCACAATGAGCTTGTCTTGCAGCAGATCGACATAGGCCGCCTCGCTGCTCACCCCAAACAGAGCCAGCGGCAAACTGGCTAGGGGATTGGAGTCGATGGCCATGTAATAACGCATGAGAAGTCTCCGAGTTCACAGATGGGTGACCAGGTGAGCCGCGGCCCCTAGCCTTGCCAATTATAAAAAATCTTCCCCGTTGCTCGACTGACCAAAAGGGATCCCATCTGCCCATTAGCTAACCGAGTATGATGGGTTGCTTGGAGCGTCCTTTGAGGACTCCGTCCCGCTAACGCGAACAGCAAGCCACTGGCCAGCGAGGAAAACAGGATGGATCTGCGAGCCCTCATTCGCTTGGTGCCCGATTTTCCCAGACCCGGCATCCTCTTTCGGGATATGACCCCCCTGCTGCAGGATCCGGCAGGCTTCCGGGCGGCTATTGAACAGTTGGCCGCCGGCACCACCGGCATGGGATCCCTAGATTATGTGGTCGGCATCGAGTCGCGGGGGTTCATTTTAGGGGCTGCTTTGGCACAACACCTGGGCTTGGGCTTTGTCCCGGTTCGCAAGCCAGGCAAACTGCCGCCGCCGGTGCTCAGCCAGACTTACAGCCTGGAATACGGCCAAGACCAGCTCCAACTGCACGCCCACGCCCTGCGGCCTGGAGAGCGGGTGTTGATCGTGGATGATGTCATTGCCACCGGGGGTACAGCCGCTGCCACCGCCCAATTGGTGGCCCAGAGCGGCGCTGAGGTGGGGGGATTTGCCTTCTTAATCGAGCTGGCCTTTTTGTCCGGCTGCAAGGCTCTTCCCCCTGGGATCCCTGCCCATGTGGTGATGGTAGAGGAAGGCAACTGAGTTCCTCAAGTAAGGTGCACCGACTGTTGGACGAGGATCCCTGGTGTTTTGGGCAAAGGTTGGCTCAAGCGTCTGATCTGAGCCTGCGCCTGCAGTTGTTCGTCAATCCAGTCCGCCAGTTCCCGCATGTAAAGCGCCACATGGATCGCCTGGTCGCGCTGTGCTGGCTCCACACCTTTTTCCGCCAGGCGGGCCAGAATTACGGGATCGCTCAGCTCCTCCAGGGCGGCAAAGTCTTCCGGTTGGTCGAACCCCAGCTCTGCCATTTTCTCGAACACATACCCCAGCTGCAGGCCGGTGGCCTCGCACTGCCCCTCCAGTTGCCAGGGATCCCTCAAGGCCAGGGCAACAGTTCGGTAGGCGGTTTGGGCGATGGAGCGCCAGGTGCCGCGGTGGATGCGCAGGCTGAGTTGCTGCCGATCCCAGCCCAGGGCTTCTCGCACCAACAGGCCGCAATTGCAGCGGGTGCTGTCCCGCCAGCAGTACTCCCAGTCCCAGAAGCCCCAGTGTTGGGATTGGATACGATCCGCGGTGCGGCGCAGGAGAGCTGCCAACTCAGGTGTGGGGCGCATGAGGCAACACAGAGCTAAACAAAAAACAACAAAACAAAAAACAACAAATATAGAGCGCCTCCAGTCTAGGCAGGCGAGCAATGGAGAACAAGCCCAGCTCAATCTTCTTTACATTCCTGGTCGCAACAGCATTGCGGAGCAACATATTCCTGTTCGGGCCTGTCCTCCGAGGGCAAAGCTCGTTGCCGTTGCCAAGCCCCCCAAGCCACCCCTGCCAACACCAGCGAGGCCCCGCCCAGGTAGGTGCCCCCTGCTGGCAAGCCCGCCAAGGCCAAGGCCAGGGATCCCCCCCAGAGGGTCATGGCGTAGATGAGCAGCACTGAATGCCGATGGGATAGGCCGGCTTTGAGCAAGCGGTGGTGCAAGTGGCCTTTGTCGGGATGGAAAGGCGACTTCCCCCCGGCCAGCCGCTTGAGGATTACGGTGGACATATCCAGGATCGGCACCGCCAAGATAAAGAAAGGCAGAGCCACTGCCAGCGTGGTCACCCCCTTGGCCACCCCGATCACCCCGATCCCAGCCAGGGTAAAGCCCAAAAAATAGGCCCCCCCATCCCCCATGAAGATCTGCGCTGGGTTGAAGTTGTAGCGCAAAAAGCCTAGGCAAGCTCCCGCCAAAGCCGCCGCCAGCATGGCCGCCGCCGGTCGATCCAGCAGCAGGGTTACGATCAGCATCACCACTGCCGCAATTCCCGACACCCCTGCCGCCAGCCCATCCAGCCCGTCCATGAAGTTGATGGCGTTGGCCATCCCCACCAGCCAGAACAGGGTAATCAGCAGGCTCAACCACACCGGAAAGGGCCAGATCCCTCTCCCGGGCAGACTGATGAACTCAATGCGCACCCCTACTCCCCAAGCGGCAGCAGCCACGCCGAATTGCATCAACAAGCGGGAAAAAGGCGACAGGTGAAACAGGTCGTCCGCCAGGCCAATCAAAAAAAACAAAACCCCACCGATCGTCACCCCCCAAATCTCGTACTCCTGCTCGGTGCGCAAGCCCCCAAAAGCTCCGGCTCCCCAGAGCAACAGCAGGGCCACCAAGTTGCCAAAAAAGATGGAAACCCCCCCCAGGCGCACCATCGGTTGCTGGTGGATCTTGCGCTCGTCGGGAAAGTCCAACTGGCCACTGCGGATCCCGACCGCCTTCACCACCGGGGTTGCCCACAGAACCACACAGGCAGCAGCCAGAAAGGCAACCAAGTAGGGCATAGCAAGCCGTGGCGAGGATTGCGGTTATCCCAAGTGGGGGTAGAGGGGGAAACGACGACAGAGCTGAGCCACCCGCTGGCGACACTCTTCCAATACAGCAGGCTCCTCAGGCTGAAACAGACAATCGGCGATGATCTCCCCAATTTCTTCAAATTCTACTGGCCCCAAGCCGCGGGTGGTCAAGGCTGGGGATCCCAGACGCAGGCCGCTAGCTACAAAGGGCGGCTGTGGGTCGAAGGGAATGGTGTTCTTATTGGCGGTGATGTGGATCTCCCCCATCAGCCGATCCGCCCGTTTGCCCGTCATTACCGGATCCGCCGCCCCAGTTTTTTCCAGCACCGCCGAAACCGAGCGCAGATCCAGCAACATCAGGTGATTGTCGGTGCCCCCGGAAACCAGTCGAATGCCTCGCCGTTGCAGGGATCCCGCCAGGGCTTGGGCATTGGCGATAACTTGGGCCGAGTACTGGGCAAAGCTGGGCTGCAGGGCTTCTCCAAAGGCCACCGCCTTGCCGGCAATAACATGCTCCAGCGGCCCCCCCTGGCTGCCGGGGAACACTGCCTTATCCAGCTTTTTGCCCAATTCTGGGTTGCGGGTGAGAATGAGTCCCCCGCGCGGCCCTCGCAGCGTCTTGTGGGTAGTGGTGGTCACCACATCGCAGAGGGGCACGGGGTTGGGGTGATGTCCAGTGGCCACCAAGCCGGCAATGTGGGCAATGTCGGCCAGAAGATAGGCCCCCACCTCGTCGGCAATGGCGCGGAAAGCGGCAAAGTCAATTGTCCGCGGATAGGCAGAGTAGCCGCAGATGATCAGCTTGGGCCGGTGCTGCAGGGCCAGATCCCGCACTTGGTCAAAATCAATCCGCTCCGTCTGCGGATGCACCCCGTAGTGCACCACGCGGAACCACTTGCCGGAGACGTTTACCGGGGAGCCGTGGGTAAGGTGGCCGCCGTGGGCCAGATCCATGCCCATAATTGTGTCTCCTGGCTGCAGCAGGGCCAGGAAAACGGCGAAATTGGCCTGCGCCCCCGAGTGGGGCTGCACATTGGCGTGGGCTGCCCCGAACAATTGCTTAGCCCGGTCAATGGCCAGTTGTTCAATCTCGTCAATAAACTCGCAGCCGCCGTAGTAGCGCTTGCCGGGCAACCCTTCCGCATACTTGTTGGTGAGCACCGAGCCCTGGGCTGCCAAGACGGCAGGAGAAGTGAAGTTCTCGCTGGCAATCATCTCCAGGTGATCCCGCTGCCGGTTGAGCTCTTGCTGGATCAGGCGGTAAACAACGGGATCCGTTTCCGCCAGGATGGCCAAGCTATCCCGTGAGGTGGTCAGACTTTGTGGAGCAGCTACCATGATGACGCCAAGACCGAACTTCGCAGGAGGAATGGGCAAGAACTGCTTCGCCGTCGCGACGGCGTTGCGGAGCAACATCGTAGCATGACCCGCAAACCAGCAGCGCAGGCCCCGGCCTTTCTGCCTGGGGTAAAACCCCAAAACTGAGAAAGAATCCCTTGCTTTAGGGGTGGGGAGAATGTCAATCGATCCAAGCAGAGGATCTGGGAGCCACGGTCAAGCGGGATGGGCAAGGGCTGCTTTGTAAAGAATGTTGAGCTTTTCTTCTCGGTGTCAAGGCTACCCCTCAAGCTACGGTAGAGTGAGGGGGCTGACTTTTGTGCAATTCCACTGTTAGGGAGTTGGTTATGACGGACGCACAAGTTTTCACCATCCTGGCGATTGCCTTGGTGCCGGCAGTGATGGCTCTGCTTTTGGGATCCGCCCTGGCCCGCAGCTAAAGCTCCTGCATCTCCCAAAAAGTGCCTCTGGATCCCTTCGGCCTGCCCCGTCACGACAGTGTTGCGGAGTAACAAGGCAGGCTTTTTTCTTTATCAAGGAATGGAAAGTGTGGCTTGCGCTGCTGCACTCCTTCGGTTGTCCTGCCGTTGTTGGCTAAAGTTGGATTGATAAGGAGCACTCCCGGCAGCCAAGCAACTTGAGCCAGGTGGATCTACAGCGGCTTCAGCGCGCCCTTTCCCTAGAAGCAGAGGTGGGGTTTACCGACCTGCGGGGGCGAGAGCAGACCTTCTCCCAATTTTTGGGGAGCGTGTTCGGACAGGATCCCCCCTCTGACTGGGTGCTGAATGGAGATGACCGGCGGCGATGGAAAGAACTGGGATCCCGCTATACCCTGTATTCCGAGCTGGAGCTGCCCGAACGCCAGCACCTGGTGGCCGAAACCCGCCGCTGGCTGGAGCGAGTCCGACGTCAGCAAGAGCTGTCCCGACCGAGTTCCCACCAACCTGGCTCGTTTGCAGCCTCGTTGCCACAGCGCTCTGGTTTCCCTGCCGTAGGCGTAGCAACAACCCCCCCAGAGGCAGGGCGGAGCACGATTTCCCCATCTCTCCCCGCCGGCCTCAGCCTGGAGCAGCCGCTGCAGTTTCTCAAAGGCATTGGTCCCAAGTCAGCGGAGAAACTGGCACAACTGGGCCTACACAGCGTGCGGGATGCCCTCTACTACTTCCCCCGCGACTACCTGGACTATTCCCGGCGGGTGCTCATCCGCCAAGCCAAGGTGGGGGAGACCGTTACCCTTGTAGGGACGGTGAAAAGTTGCAGTTGCTTTACCAGCCCCAAGAATCCCTCGCTGACCATCTTCAACCTAAAGATTGCCGACAAAAGTGGTGTAATTACCCTCAGCCGCTTCTACAGCGGGCGGCAGTTTGCCCAGCGCAGTTGGCAAGCTTCCCTGGAGCGGCAATACCCCAAGGGGGCCCTGGTGGCTGCCAGCGGCCTGGTCAAAAAGGGCCGGTTGGGCCTAACGCTGGATAACCCGCAACTGGAGGTGCTGGGGGGAGAGGGCGAGGAGCTGGACAGGCTGGGCAAGATCTTGCCAGTTTACCCTCTCTCGGAAGGGATCCCCGCCGATCTGGTGCGCAAGGCGGTGCAACTGGCTTTGCCGGCGGCGGCCTTGGTGGAGGATCCCTTGCCGGCGGATCTCAAGCGGCAGTTGCAGCTTTTGGACTTGCCTGTTGCCCTGCAGCAGATCCACTTTCCTGAGACCCGAGAACTGCTGGCCCAGGCCCGGCGGCGGCTGGTGTTCGATGAGTTTTTCTACCTACAACTAAGCCTATTGCAGCGGCGACACCGCTATCGTGCCCAAGCTCAGGCCATACCTCGTTACCAGCCGGCTAGAGGGGAGCTGTTGGATCGCTTCTACCAAATCCTGCCCTTTCAGCTTACCGCTGCCCAGCAGCGGGCCATCGACGAGATCCTAGCGGATCTGCGGGATCCCTTGCCCATGAACCGCCTCTTGCAGGGAGATGTGGGATCCGGCAAAACCGTGGTGGCGGTGGCAGCTGTGCTGGCAGCCATTCAATCCGGTTGGCAGGCGGCCCTCATGGCTCCCACCGAGGTTTTGGCCGAGCAACACTACCGCAAGTTGGTGGAATGGCTCAGCCAGCTGCAGGTGCCCGTTGAACTGTTGACTGGATCCACGCCCCCTGCTAAGCGCCGGGAGATCCTGCGGCAGTTGCAGACCGGGGAATTGCCCTTGGTGGTGGGCACCCATGCTCTCATCCAGCCGGCAGTGCAGTTTCGCAACCTGGGCTTGGTGGTCATCGACGAGCAGCACCGCTTTGGCGTGGAGCAGCGGGCCGCTCTGCAACAGAAAGGGGATCACCCCGATGTCCTCACCATGACCGCTACCCCCATCCCCCGCACCCTCACCCTGGCCCTGCATGGGGATCTGGATGTTACCCAAATTGACGAGCTGCCGCCGGGGCGCAAGCCCGTGCACACCCTGGTGGCCCGGCCAGGGGATCGCCTGCAGGTGATGCGGCTTATCGAGCGGGAAATTGCCCAAGGGCGGCAGGCCTACGTGGTGCTGCCGTTGATTGAAGAGTCGGAGAAGCTGGATCTCAAATCTGCCATCGAGGAACACCAGCGTCTGCAGGAAAAGGTCTTCCCCCAATTTCGGGTGGGCCTGCTGCACGGGCGCTTGACCAGTAGCGAGAAGGAAGCTGTCATTGCGGCCTTTCGCCGGCGGGAGCTGGATATTCTGGTCTCTACCACGGTGGTGGAGGTGGGGGTAGATGTGCCCAATGCCTCGGTGATGCTGGTGGAGCATGCGGAGCGCTTCGGGCTCTCCCAACTGCACCAACTGCGGGGGCGGGTAGGGCGGGGATCCGACCAAGCCTATTGCATCTTGATGACGGGATCCAAAGGAGAAGATGCTCTGCGGCGGCTGAAGGTGCTGGAGCAATCCCACGACGGGTTTTTCATTGCCGAGATGGATCTGCGCTTCCGGGGGCCGGGGGAAGTGATGGGTACCCGCCAGTCGGGGCTGCCGGATTTTGCCCTGGCCAGCCTCATGGAGGATCAAGAGGTGCTGCACCTGGCCCGCCAAGCGGCAGAACAGCTCCTGGCCCTTGACCCCGACTTGAAGCGGTGGCCCCCCTTAAGCCGCATACTGGAAGAGCGTCAGGCCCGTCTCTTGGGCCCTGGGTTGTTGACCTAAGCTAGGGGCAATTGGAGCACTATGCCCTATACTCTCGAAGACTTAAAAGCCCACGGCCTTTCCCCAGACGAATACCAGAAGATCCAGCAGCAGCTGGGCCGGGATCCCAACCCCAACGAGCTGGCCATGTTTGGGGTGATGTGGTCAGAGCACTGCTGCTACAAAAACTCCCGCCCTCTGCTGAAAAACTTTCCCACCACGGGCGAGCGGGTAGTGGTGGGGCCGGGGGAAAATGCCGGCGTAGTGGATCTGGGGGAGGGGGATTGGCTGGCGTTTAAGATCGAGTCCCACAACCATCCTTCGGCAGTGGAGCCCTTCCAGGGGGCAGCTACCGGCGTGGGAGGGATCCTGCGGGATATCTTTACCCTGGGCGCCCGTCCCATTGCCCTGCTTAACTCGCTGCGCTTTGGGCCGCTAACCGATCCCCGCAACCGCCGCCTCATGGCCAGGGTGGTGGAAGGGATCGCCCACTACGGCAACTGTGTCGGGGTACCCACAGTGGGGGGAGAAGTGGCGGTGGATCCCTGCTACAGCGGCAATCCCTTGGTCAACGTCATGGCCCTGGGGCTGCTGGAGACGCCGGCAGTGGTGAAATCGGCAGCGCGGGGGGTGGGGAACCCGGTCTTGTACGTGGGCGCCACCACCGGGCGGGATGGCATCCGCGGCGCCAGCTTTGCCAGCGCCGAGCTCAAGGAGGATGCGCAGCAGGATCGGCCGGCAGTGCAGGTGGGGGATCCCTTCCTGGGCAAGTGCCTCATCGAGGCCTGTCTGGAGGCCTTTGCCACAGGAGCTGTGGTGGCTGCCCAGGATATGGGGGCAGCCGGGATCACCTGCTCCACCGCGGAGATGGCCGCCAAGGGAGGGGTGGGGATCCGCTTTGACCTCGACCGAGTGCCGGCGCGGGAAAGCGGCATGGCTGCCTGGGAATACCTGCTCTCGGAATCCCAGGAGCGGATGCTGCTGGTGGTGCAAAAAGGCCGCGAGGCGGAGGTGATGGAGATCTTCCACCGCTGGGGTTTGCAAGCTAGTGTGGCCGGGGAAGTCATTGCCGAGCCGCTGGTGGAGATCTGGCACCAGGGATCCTGCGTGGTGCAGGTGCCGGTGCAGGCTTTGGCCGAAGACACCCCCGTCTATGTCCGTCCGGTGTTGCCAGAGCCGCCAGCCTACGTGCAGGCAGCGTGGCAATGGGATCCCGCCACTCTACCCCCTTATGATTGCCAGGGGATCCACCTCGCTCAGGCAACGCTGGCATGGAAAGAGGTGCTGCTGCAGCTTTTGGCCAGCCCCACCCTGGCCAGCAAAGCCTGGATCTATCGCCAATACGACCACCAGGTGCAAAACAACACCGTCCTTTGGCCGGGCCAGGGAGATGCGGCGGTTATCCGCATCCGTTCCCAAAAGTTTGGCGTGGGCGAGGTGCCGCCCCTGCGGGCTTCCCGCAAGGCCATCGCTGCCACCCTGGATGGCAATGGCCGCTGGGTGTATTTGGATCCCTACGAGGGGGCCAAGGCAGCCGTGGCGGAAGCTGCCCGCAACCTCACCTGTGTGGGGGCCGATCCCCTAGCTGTTACCGATAACCTTAACTTTGGCAATCCCGAAAACCCGGTGGTGTACTGGCAGCTGGCCCTGGCCTCTCGGGGGATTGGAGATGCCTGCCGTGCCCTCGGTACGCCGGTAACGGGGGGAAACGTTTCTCTCTACAACGAGACCCTCACCCCCCAGGGATCGCAGGCTATCTACCCTACCCCTGTCATTGGCATGGTGGGTCTTATTCCCGACTTGAAATGCATCTGTGGCCAGGGGTGGCAGCAAGAAGGGGATCTCATTTACCTCCTGGGATCCCAGGCCCTCACCAGCTTGGGGGGCAGCGAGTATTTGGCGGTCATCCACCAGCAAGTTACGGGCCGGCCCGCGCCAGTGGATCTGGAATTGGAAAAGCGGGTGCAAGCTGCCTGTCGCCATGGAATCCGCCAGGGCTGGGTGCGCTCTGCCCACGACTGCAGCGAGGGGGGATTGGCTGTGGCTTTGGCAGAAGCCTGCTTGAGCGGAGGCCGCGGCGCAACCCTCTCCCTGGCTCCTGGATCCTTGCGCTGGGATCAGGCCCTGTTTGGCGAGGGATCCAGCCGCATCCTAGTCTCCGTAAGCCCGGCCCACCGTTCCCTCTGGGAAGCCTATTTGGAGTCCCAGCTCCCCGGCCAGTGGCAGCTTGTGGGACAGGTGGGATCCCCTGCGGATCCCCTGCTCTTAAGGACGGCAGAGGAGGATCCCTTACTGGTGGTGTCTTTGGCAGCCATGCAGGCCGCCTACCACGGTGCCTTTTCGGACTAGCTGAGCCTCGGTTGGGAAACCGTTTTCTGCGCCCAGCTCCCTTCTCCCTTGGGGAGAGGGGCCAGAGGTTGGAGAGGACAACATCCTTAGGGGGATTTTTCCTCACACAAATTGGCCTGGATCACCTCTCGATATTGGGACTTGGGCTTAACGCCCACCAACTGGGCCACCAGCGTCTTGTTTTTGAAAAATTGCACCGTCGGGGTGCCCGCCACCCCCCCTGCCTCTGCAATCTCCGGATCTTTCTCAATATCGATCTCCACCACGTGCAGCTTGTCCGAGAACTCATCGATGATCTTGTTCAAGATCGGCTTGAGGGCATGACAAGGGGCACAGGTGGGGGCGGTGTACTTGACCATGAGCAGGCGATCGCTTTCGTGGTAGAGTCGCCGCAGGGCATAGCTCCCCTCATGGCAAGTCTTGCTGAAGTCTAAGTCATCCTGTCCATTCTCCTCAAAGCTGGCCTCCTCAACAGCAGGATCCCCAGCAGACTCTGCCGCAGAAGTCGCAGCAGGGCTGGGTTCAGGATGGCTTTGGGGAAGGACGTGATACTCCTGGGCCAAGCCGTGTTCCGAGAGCCAGCGCTCTGCCAACATGGCCGCCATACAGCCAGTGCCGGCAGCGGTAATCGCCTGACGAAACTCGTGATCCTGCACGTCGCCGGCGGCAAACACCCCCTCCACACTGGTGGCCACGGAGCCCGGTCGGGTGACGATGTAGCCGACTTCATCCAGTTCCAGTTGTCCTTTGAACAAGTCGGTGTTGGGCTTGTGGCCAATGGCATAAAATAGGCCACCCACTGACATCTCGCGTATTTCGCCGGTTTGGTTGTTCCGCACTTTCACCCCGGTCAGGCGCAGGCCGTCGCCCATCACTTCCACCGCCTCGGTGTTCCAGTGCACAGTGATCTTGGGGTTGTTGAGAACACGATCCTGCATGGCCTTGCTGGCCCGCATTTTGTCGCTGCGCACCAGCATGTGCACGTGGGATCCAAACTTGGTCAGGTAGGTGGCCTCCTCACAGGCAGTATCGCCGCCGCCGATCACCACCAATTCCACCCCTCTGAACATGGGCATAGCCCCATCGCAGACAGCACAAGCTGACATGCCCCGGTTCCAGTAGGTCTCCTCCCCCGGCAGGTGTAGGCGCTTGGCTGTGGCCCCGGTGGCGATGATCAGGCTGTGGGTGCGCAATTCCCGCTCGTCAGAACGGACGACAAAAGGCCGCTGGCTTAAATCCACAAAGGTGACATCTTCGGTGTAAAGTTCTGCCCCCCACCGCTGCGCTTGAGCCCGCATGTTCTTCATCAGTTGGGGGCCGGTGATGCCCTCGGGAAAGCCCGGAAAGTTCTCCACCTCGGTGGTGGTCATCAGTTGCCCGCCCGGGATCCCGCCCGCCTGGAACCCCTCAAACACAACCGGCTTCAGGTTGGCACGCCCAGCGTAAATGGCTGCTGTAAACCCAGCAGGGCCGGAGCCGATAATCACCACATTCTCAACCCGACTTTGCTCTGTCATCCGATGTCTCTCCTTCTGCAATGGGAATAAAAGCCAAACTCATAACGACTACGCTTTAGCTTAACACCCCTTGGCGAACCGGTCGAGGCCGAGGCCTATTAGCCTCATTTTCGCTCGCCTCAGGCAACCGGGGCAGGGTTTTGCCCGCCCCATCCGGTTATTTCTGCCCAGAGGTTGGCAGGGTGGCGGCCATTGCCCAAGTTTTGGATCCCCAACACCCAATCCCGGTTGACCCAAGCCAGAAGGAAAAGAGGTGTCTGAGATGGCCAGCAATTTGGTCTTGGTCAGAAAGCGGAGCTCAAATGAATTTTGTATCAGAAACTACAAAATACCCGTGTTGGCCTTTCTAGGATGAGTGAGCGTTTTTGGCCTGTCTGGGTCGAAGCGTGGGGATCACCTGCTGGGATCCCATTTGTTTCAGCCACAGTTCCCCCAGTCTTAACCGCAACCCAATCAGGAGAGAGTAATGGCATCCACGCCCCAAGAAGTGCTTCAGATGATCCAGGACAACAACGTCCAGATAGTGGATCTCAAGTTTGTGGATATCTTTGGCACCTGGCAGCATGTTTCCTTCCACACCTCGATGATCAAGGAAGAAACCTTCACTGAGGGGCTTCCCTTTGACGGATCCAGTATCCGGGGCTGGAAAGCGATCAACGAGTCGGACATGTACATGGTGCCGGATCCCAAAACGGCTTGGATCGATCCCTTTCTGGAGGTGCCCACCCTCAGCATAACTTGCAGCATTGTTGAGCCGCGCACTGGCCAGCCCTATAGCCGCTGTCCCCGCAGCCTTGCCGCCCGTGCCGTTGCCTATCTGCAATCGACGGGCATTGCCGATACGGCTTACTTCGGGCCGGAAGCGGAGTTTTTCATTTTTGAGGATGTTCGCTTCGACCAGACCCAAAACTCGGCCTACTACTTCGTGGATTCCATCGAAGGTCGCTGGAACTCGGGCCGCGAGGAGAAAGGTGGCAACCTGGGCTACAAGCCTCGCTACAAAGAGGGCTATTTCCCGGCCCCGCCCACCGATGCCCATCAAAACATCCGCACCGAGATGCTGCTGACCATGGGCAAGTTGGGGGTGCCCATCGAGAAGCATCACCACGAGGTGGCTACCGGCGGGCAAGGGGAGTTGGGCTATCGCTTTGCCGATCTGATCACGGCTGCCGACTACATGATGGTTTACAAATACGTGATCCGGAACGTGGCCCGCAAGCACGGCAAAACCGTCACCTTCATGCCCAAGCCCCTATTTAACGACAACGGCACTGGCATGCACACCCACCAGTCCCTCTGGAAGGATGGCCAGCCCCTGTTCTACAGCGAAGGCACCTATGCCAACCTGAGCGAGACAGCTCTCTACTACATCGGTGGCCTGCTCAAGCATGCCCCGGCAATCCTGGCCTTCACCAACCCCACCACCAACTCCTACAAGCGCTTGGTGCCCGGCTTCGAGGCGCCGGTGAACCTGGCTTACTCCCAGGGCAACCGTTCCGCCGCCATTCGCATTCCCGTGACCGGCAACAATCCCAAGGCCAAGCGTCTGGAGTTCCGCTGCCCGGATGCCACCTGCAACCCCTACATCGCCTTTTCGGCCATGCTGATGGCTGGCCTGGACGGGATCAAGAATAAGATCCATCCCGGCGAGCCCTTGGACAAAGATATCTACGATCTGGAGCCGGAAGAGCTGGCCAAGATCCCTTCCACGCCTGGATCCCTGCTGGATGCCCTGGAAAGCTTGCAGAAGGATCATGCCTTCTTGCTGGAGGGAGGCGTCTTCACCGAAGATCTGATCCAGACCTATATCGAGTACAAGATCGACAACGAGATCAACCCCATCAATCTGCGGCCTCACCCCTACGAGTTCGCCCTCTATTTCGACGCCTAAGCGGTGTGGCCGATTCTGCAGCGGGATCCCTGATGGGATCCCGTTTTTTTCCGAGGAAATAGCACCCCTCAATTGTGGATCCCTTGAGCAACTTGGCTGCTTTTGGTCAACAGCACCTCGTGCCAGCGTTGAAGCGTCCTGTGCCGTCCATCGACCTGAGGAAGCTCAACCCAGAAACCAAAAGGGGATCCCCAGCCGGGATCCCTTCTCTTTGAGCTCAGGCCAGAGCATCAACAGTTACAGACAGATTAGCTCATGCTAACACGGCTACGGTCGTAGTTGAGCCGGAAGGTGGGATGCACTTTTCCTTGGATGCGGTTCCAGAAGTTGCGCACGTTGACATGCAGGCCAATCTGCTCTGTACCGCGGATCAGCATGGATTGCTGACGAATCCGAATCAAACGTTGATGGCTCATCATCAAGCGGCGAGACAGCTCATCCAAGACATGAGAACGGCCATTGGCAGCCACCGGGGCAGATGCCTCTGCCGTCTGAACGGGTTGAGCCGATCCTTCGACCGCCTTGGGATGATAAGCCACACCTCGATAGAGCAGGTCAAGGTTGGTGGGCAAAACCACCGGCTTGGTCAGATGGCGGAACCGCCAGTCCAGCCCCCGGTAACGACCCCCCACTTTGCCGGGAGAAACCGCCGCTGTTGCAGAAGAGGGGGTGTAATCGACGCCACGGTAAAAGAGTTCCATGATCTTCGCCTCCAAATGAGTTGAGTTTTCATCCGTTCGCCTTCTCCCAAGAGAAGCCCCACGGTTACCAGAAGAGTTGAGGCGCGTTCCTTCGGGATCTCTCCCTACTTCCGTCCTCTGGCTGCGATGTCGCTCTACCTACATTAACGAGCCGCCCAGCACGCGAGAGGATGAACGATTTCTATCTACATTCTGTATTATAAGCTACGGTTTTGAGGTATTGCCAGCAACTTTTAACAAAAATTTCCACTGAGTTTCTGGCCAGCTTCCTCTAATCGGGACTAGTCAGCCGGGATCCCTGGGGGAAGTAAGGTGCAGGGCTTGGGGCCAGGTTCTCCACTCTGTCCGAGATGCCAGAGGAAGCATTATCGTGGAAGAATCCTCAGGATTGGCTACAAAAGTTCACATTCCTTGGTGGGTGCCCTGTGCAGGAAGACTTTCGTCTGATTTTGGACATTGTGACGGTATTGGCGGCAGCGGCAGCAGGTGGATTCTTGGCTTCGCTGCTGAGGCAGCCGGTGTTGCTCGGCTACTTACTGGCCGGGATCTTGGTGGGGCCAACCGGGTTGGGGTGGATCAAAGAGTTGGTTCAGGTGGAAACCTTGGCCCAGTTTGGGGTGACCTTTTTGCTGTTCACCTTGGGGGTGGAGTTTTCCCTGAAAGAATTGCGCAAAGTGCGGGGGATCGCCGTTGGCGGAGGCATTTTGCAAATTGGCCTGACGATTTTGATCACGGCGGTGCTGGCGGTGGTCAGCGGCTGGTTGACGCCGGTGCAAGGGATCTTTTTGGGGGCCGTGCTCTCCTTGTCCTCGACTGCCGTGGTGCTGAAAAGTCTCACTGAGACCAACCAAATGGGCACTCCCCAAGCCCAGGCCATGCTGGGGATCCTGATTGTGCAGGACTTGGCGGTGGGGCTGATGCTGGCGGTGTTGCCGGCTTTGGATTGTCCCTTGCCGGAGCTGGCGGGATCCCTGGCCAGGGCCTTGGCAGAAATCGGCTTGGTGGGGCTGGGGGCGGTGGTAGGCGGGATTTGGCTGGTTCCCGGTTTCCTGCGTCTGCTGGCTCAGCAGGAGAGCAAAGAGGTGTTTCTGCTGGGGGTGATCAGCCTCTGCGTGGGGATTGCCCTGTTGACGGAGCGGCTGGGCATTTCCAGCGAGATTGGGGCTTTCATTGCCGGTCTGATGATCTCGGAGGTGGAGTACGCCGACCAAACCCTGGACTATGTAGAGCCTTTGCGAGATGTGTTTGCTGCTCTCTTTTTTGCGGCCATCGGCATGCTCATCGATCCCAGCTTTATCCTCGGCCATCTGTTGCTGATCCTGGGGCTGGTGGGTCTGGTGATGGTGGGCAAGTTTTGCATCGTGGCTCCCTTGGCGCGGCTGTTTGGTTACACTCTGCCGGCAGCGGTGGTGGTGGGGCTGGGCCTATCGCAAATCGGCGAATTCTCCTTTGTGCTGGCCAGCGAGGGGCAGGCTTTGGGATTGGTGTCGCGGCAGATCTATTTGTTGATTGTCAGCACCACAGCCGTTACCCTTCTGCTCACTCCCTTTCTGCTGAGGGGCGCTCCTCGACTGTTTTCCGGGCTACACGGGATCCCCTTCTTGGCCCGCTGGTTGGAATCGGGCGAGCGGCCCCGCGCTTTGGCCCCCGATGCTCCTCAACAGGGGCACGTGGTGGTGTGCGGCTATGGGCAGGTGGGGCAAGACATTGTGCGCATTCTGGAAGCCCGTCGTCACCCCCTCTTGGTCATTGATCAATCAGAACGGGTGATCCAACACCTGCGTTCCCGTGGGATCCCTTACTTGTATGGGAATGCCGCCAGCGCCTTGGTGCTGGAGAAAGCTTGCCTGCCCCAGGCCCGCGCTCTGGTCATTGCCCTGCCGGATCGCATGAGCATCCGCCTCTGCCTAAAACGAGCTCTGGAGTTGGCGCCGCAATTGGATGTGGTGGTGCGAGCTACCGACAAGGAAGACATCGAACAGCTCTATCAGTTGGGGGCCAGAGAAGTTGTCCATCCCGAATTCGAGGCCAGCTTGGGTCTGTGCAGCCATGTGTTGCTGGAGTTGGGAGAACCCCCAGACATCATTCAGCAGGAGATCCTGGCCATTCGCAGCAGCCACTACCGCGATCTGCGCCCTCTCCACCCCAGTTGTCTGATCCCCGCGCCTGTCAGTTGGCTGACACCGCCGGCCCCACCTCCCTCTCCCCCCCTCCCCGCCAATGCCAACGGCAGCCACGACAGCCACCCACCTGAGTCTGTGCTGGCCTGGTGGGAACGCTGGCAGCGGCCTGTTCAACCCGAATGGGCAGGGATCCCTGGCTCTGCCGAGTAGAGATTTGCACCTCAATCTTCGTAGTATCCTGCAAACTGGAGGTGTGGCCACTGCAAGTTGCAAGCCTCGGGACAGTTCCCCCGCTGCCTTTGCGGATGGAGACGCTGGGAGGTTTTCCAGAGGCAACGGAAAGGGTCCTCGGCGTTGCTCGGCACTCTGGGGGGAGGGGTGCCCCATCTGTTTCTGGCATAGGTTGCCATGCCGACCGTTAACTATCTGCGCATCAGCTTGATCGATCGCTGCAATTTCCGCTGCCAGTACTGCATGCCTGACGAGGCGGAGTTGACGTGGCTGCAAGCCCCAGAGCGTTTAACGGATGAGGAAATCCTCACGTTGGTTCGAGAGGTGTTTTTGCCGTTGGGGATCGATTGCTTTCGCCTCACCGGCGGCGAACCCCTGCTCAGGCCGGGGCTGGAGCACCTCATCCGGGCTCTATGCAGCCTGCCTGGGGTGAGAGATGTGGCCCTTACCACCAACGGCTTCAACCTCAGCCAAAAAGCTCAACTCCTCTATGAAGCGGGGTTGCGCCGCATCAACATCAGCTTTGATTCCCTCAACCCCGAGACCTTTCGACTGATCACGGGGCGGGATCGCTGGCGGCAGGTCTGGGCCGGGATCCAAGTTGCCCACCAAGTGGGGTTTGATCCCCTCAAGTTGAATGTGGTGGTGATCCCTGGGCTCAACGAATCGGAAGTGGAAGATCTGGCTGCCCTTACTCTGGAGCGACAATGGCATGTGCGCTTCATCGAGTTTATGCCCATTGGCAATGCCGCCCTCTTTCAGCAGGCCGGCTGGGTGGAGTCTGAGGTGCTGCGACAGCGAATTCGCGCTCGCTTTGGCCTGGAACCTGGGTTTGTGGCCGGCAATGGGCCGGCGGATGTGTTTCGAATCCCGGGGGCAAAAGGCACCTTGGGCTTTATCAGCCAGATGTCGGAGTGCTTTTGTGATCGATGCAACCGCATGCGGCTATCCAGCGACGGTTGGCTGCGCCCTTGCCTGCTCAACGAATCCGGCCAAATCAACCTGCGGGATCCGCTGCGAGCTGGGATCCCTGCCGAAAGGCTAAGACAGCAGGTGCGAGAACTGCTGGACATCAAGCCGGATATCAACTTCAAAGGGCGGGACACCGGCAGCCAGGGATCCTACCGGCGCACCATGTCTCAGATTGGCGGCTAGTGGGGATAGGGAATCTGCAAAAGCTGGTTGACCGGTGGGTGGGCCACCTGCAACTGTTTCCCATCCGGCCACTGGATCTGGATTTCCTTGACCCCTGTTTCGGATCCCAGGCCAAAGTGGGCCACCGGCTCCATCTGACAGAGGTAGCCGCTGCCGGCGTCGATGGCCTGGATCTGGGTACGGGTGGAGGTGAGCAGCCTTACCAACGCGCCGCGGGCCGGGGCTCCCTGGCGGGTGAGGGGCAGAACTCTCAGCCAGTTGTTGGCATTGGCCTGAGGGCGATAGAAGCTGAGAGGCTGGGCGCCAGACTCCCCATGGGCAATCAACAATTCTAGACGACCGTCCCCATCCACATCGGCCACCGCTGCTCCTGTCCCCAATCCCTGCGGCTCGGCAGCATCTCCAATGTCGATGGCTTGCCAACGGCCTGAGCGCCAAGCAAACAGACGGTTGGGCTCGCCGATGTTGTTGAAAAACAGCTCCGGATAGCCGTCGTTGTCGAAGTCGGCAGCGATGACTGTGCGAATGCGGGAGGGCCTAGCCAACTCCGGGGGGGCTACATCCTTAAAAAAACCGTCGGGGGTCTGGATCCAGAGGCGATGGGGGCCTTCCCAGTTGCCATAGAGCAAATCCAGCCGTCCATCCCCATCCAGATCCACCGCTGCCACGCCGCGCCCATGCTCGTCGGGATCTGCTAGGCCCACCTCAGCGGCAATCTCTTCAAAGGTGCCATCTCCCCGGTTGCGAAACAGAAAGTTGGGCCCCTGCTCATTGACGGCAAAAATGTCCATCCGCTGCGAGACCAAGGGCACGGCCACCAACCCCCGCCCGCCCGTCACCCGATTGAGTCTCGCTTCTGGCGCCACATCGGCGATCATTTGGTTAGGGCCCAACTCGTAGAGGCGCATAGGGCCGCCGTAGTTGGCTACGAAAAATCCATAGCTCCCCTGGCCAAGACGATCCACACAAGCTACAGAGCGACCTGCCGTCAAGTTGAGGGCATCTTGGTTTTGCGGCAGGGAGAACAGGTCCACCCAGCGAGATCCCTGCCAGTCGAAGAGGCGATCCCCAAAGCGCTTGCGCCCCCCGAAGGTATCGGTATTCAAAACGTAGAGTTCCTCTTGCCCGTCCCCGTCAAAGTCGGCAGCAGCCACCCCAATTGCCATGCGCCCTGCATCGGCCAGGGTGTCGTCTGCTTGATCCACCAGGGTTTGCCCATCCCACTTCAAGACTCGATTGGAGCCGCGGAACCCGCACACAAACAGCTCAAAGGCCCCATCCCGATCCAAATCGCAAGCGGCAACCCCGTAGAAAAGGGCAGGTGGGTTAAAGCGGATCTGCGAGCTGCAATCTTGGAACATGGGGATCCCATCGGAGAACAATAGGAACTGGTGGAGCTTCCAGCTCTGATGGTATGCTGGATCTTCACTGGAACTTCCCCTTCAACCATGCCACGCATCAAATCTGCCATCAAGCGCGTTCAGATCGCAGAGCGTAATCGGCTGCGCAACAAAGCCACCAAAGCCATGGTGCGCGCTCTGATGAAGAAAGTGATCTCCCTCTCAACTGCCTATGCCGCCAACCCACAGCAAGAAACTCTGCAGGAAATCCAGGCGGCGATGAGTGCTGCTTTCAGCCGCATTGATAAAGCTGCCAAAACCGGCGTCCTGCACAAAAACACAGCCGCTCGTCGTAAGGCTCGGCTGGCCCGGATTGTGAAGCTATCTGTGGCTTCCTCGGAAAAATCCCAGGCTGAGGCTTTGGGTGGGCGTGATTGACTTCTCCTGCTGCTTCGGAAGTGGTGCTTGTGCGGGATTTCAGCTAGAAATCGCAGGAGCCCCGCACTGTACCCGTAGGGTCAGTGTCGGGAGGAATGCGGAAGTT
>NZ_JANSIL010000029.1:0-21509 GCF_047462015.1 Synechococcus sp. R5-13
GAGGTGCAAAACGGGGAATATCTCGGGGAGGACGACATTGTGCGCTTTGAGGATGACTACGCCCGCCAGTAAAGGGATCCCCTGGGCATCCGAATCCACGATTTGTGCGTACAGACCCCGAAAGCTTACAGATTTCTGCATGTCGGGCAAACTTGGGTCAGGTGGGCCAAGGGGCTTGCCTGCACTAGACAAGTGAGGGATAAGCAAGAGGGGGTCAAGGTGACGCAGAAGGCAAGGCAGTGGGCTTTGTGGGTTGCCGGTTTGCTTTGGTGTTGCGGGCCAACGGCTGTCCACGCAGCGGAAGTCATTTCTCTGCAAAGGCTGGGCTACGACCGCTCGGTGCTGCTGCAAGGAGCTAACCCGCGTCTAGATATCGGGATCCCTGCCCCCCTGAACGGCCTTGACCCCGAGGCCAGCTTTGTGCAGTTGCGCCTGACTCCCTCGCCGGTGCTCAAGCCCACGTCCACGGTGCGGGTGCTGATCAACGAGGAGCTAATGGGCCTTTTTCTGGTGCGGGACCTGCGGCAGGAGCCGGTGGTGCGGGTGCCCATCCCCAGCTTGGCCGCTGGCGAGCGCTTTATCACCTTGTCGGTGCAGCCTTTCCTGAGCATCAGCGACGATATTTGCGCCGACTTGAATACCGGCAATTTGCTGCTGACGGTAGGGCGGGATAGTTTCTTTGAGCTGGTGCCCCGCGCTCCCGATGCCACAGTGGCCGGTTTTCTGGGCCGGCTGTATCCTCAGGTTACTTTGGTAGTGCCGGCTGACCTCACTCCTGAAGCGGCGGAAGCAGCTCTGTGGCTGTACAGCCTCCTTTCTCACCTGTTTCCGCAAACGCCCATCCTGTGGAGCAACCGTCCGAAGCAGGGGGCACAGGTGATCTTAGAGCCGGCCAATTTCACCCCCCACTTGCAGCATCAAATTACCCCAGAGGGATCCCGCCTGCGAGTGGCCGCCCGCCGGGAAGCTATTCTTGCTCTCTATGAAGAATGGAAGCGGGCGGGGCTGGTCAGCCGAGGCATCCAGGTGACAAGGGTGGCGGATCTGGAGAGAGCGCTCAGGGCCAACCGCCTCAGCCTGCGAGAGCTGGGGATCGTGGATCCCATGTTGCGGGGGTTTGGCAGCCAGTCTTTGGTCTTCAACTTCAACCTGTCCCAATTGGGGGGGCGGCCGCGGGATCTGGCGGCGCAACTAGACGTCATTATGAACCCGGTCGATGGCCGAGTGGGGGATCGCCTCACCGGCTACGTGTTCTTGAATGGCGTTCTGTTGCGCACCTACAACCTAACCGGGCGCACCCAGCTCAACGAAACTGTGACCCTGCCCACCCGCCTGCTGCGCCGCTTCAACCAACTGGAGCTCCGCTTTGACTATGGCGCCAGCCCCGGTAATTGCCAGGGATCCCTGACCCCGCTGACTTTGCAAGTGCGTTCCGATAGCTCTGGCCTTCTCTGGAGCGGCTACCAAGCCCCTAGCGGCGAGCTGCAGGAGATCCCGGCGGTGCTTCGAGGATCCGGCCAAGTGTGGGTAGGGGATCCCCAGTTGCTGCCAGCTACTGCTTATCTCTTGGGTGCCCTTGGTCGTCTGTCGGCACAGCCCTTGTTGCCCACCCTCCAGTTTTTGCCGGAGGGGAAATCCCAACTCCAAGCAGAGAACTTTGCCTGGCAGATAATCGTGGCCGGGCCGGAGCAGGTGGAGCTCAACAGCCCCATCCGGTTGGGATCCCAGTTTGAAATCATCAATCCCCTGAACCAGCAGGTGGCCTTGGCCGCTCAGCCTCAAGAAAACCTCGGCCTTTTGCAGTACTTTCTCCTGAAAGGTAAGCCGAACCTTTGGCTTTCCTGGTGGGGATCTGACCCGGCTTTGGCAGAGCGCCTCAGCCGCGGCCTTGCCGATCCGCGCACCCGCCTGGCCAACCAGCTACAGGGAAACGTGCTCACCGCCTATGCCGCTGCCCCCGATCTCACCCAAGTACAGAGCTGGGATCTCACGCCGGCAGGCTATCGAGTGCGCTACCCCGGTCGCTTCAGTTGGCAGCTTTTGTTGTGGCAATACCGCTTTTGGCTGGTGCTTTTGCTGGCCATCCTGCTGGCTGTGGGGGCATGGGACACCTATCGACGTTTGGCCCGGCAACCTGAGCCGCCAACCCCCTCTTAAGCCAAGCGAGAACCTAAGATTCGCCTAGAATTAATCTGATTTTGAGCTTATGTTAACGCTTATCGAATACTGGTTGGTGCGCACAGGCTGTCTAACCCAGGAGCAGTTGGCAAAGGCTTATCGCTATCAAAAACAAGCTGATTGTTCCCTGCCGCGGGCCCTCTGGAGCTTGAGGGCAATGCACCCCCGTCAGTTTGCTCGCCTCTGCTGTCAGATCTTGGATCGGCCCAAGCTGAGGAGCTGGTTGCTCGAGCATCCCCTCGACCTAGAGCTGCCTTGGCTGATCGAGCCTATCGATCTGGTGCCGGTGCGCTTTCTGCCCTGTGGCTGGCTCGACCCGCGAACCGTAGTGGTTGCTACCGAGGAGCCGGGCCATCCCATTGTCTGGCAAAATGTCAAGCGCCTCTGCCCCGAAGCCGATCGGATTTGGGAGATCCCGGCCACCGAAAAACAGATTCTGACCGTCCTCATTGAACGCAAGCTGACGGCAGAGCTGGTAGGCAGTCGGCTTACTCTGGAACAATGGCAGGATCTTCTGGCCATTCGTCGCCGCACCGGATCCAGCCTAGGTCAGCTTTTGACCCGGCTCAGCTACCTTTCCACGCCGGAGTACCTGAGCATTCTCACTCAGTTGTTAGGGTATCCGACAGTGTCTGAATTGATAGGGACAGGGCTGCTTCATCGAGATCCAGCTTTGAGCAAACAGTTTGATCCTGAGGTGATGATGCGTCACCTGTTCTATCCCTTGGCCTGGACGGATCAGAACACTCTCACGGTGATGGTGAACGACCCCCTGGACTGGGTGGTGGATGAGATCCTCTACGCTTGGCGGCCAGGCTTGCGGATTGAAAAAGTTCTGGGCACCGAGCAGGATATCACGCAGCTTCTCAGCCAGGATCAGGGCTCCCAGTTTAGCCAAGAAGCGGTGTACAAGCTCATGGCCCGCCTGCCAGAAGAATCGGCCTCGCGGGTGTTTACCCCCTCCCAGATTGCGGTGGGCTATGGCCTGCTGCTGCTGTTGCTTTGGGGATTGGCCACTGCTCCCTGGACGACCCTGACGATTTTGGTGGTGCTGATCAATCTTTTTTACGTCGCTTCGATCCTGTTCAAACTGCTGCTCAGCCTAGTGGGATCCGCCGATCGCTTCCACCAGATTACCGATGAGGAAGTAGCCGCTTTGGATGATCGCGACTTGCCCATTTACACCATCCTGGTGCCGGTCTACAAAGAGCCGGAAGTAATGCCGATTTTGATCAAGTCTCTCTCTAAGCTGGATTACCCCCACGAGCGGTTGGATGTGCTTATTCTGTTGGAGGAAAACGACCGAGACACCATTGAGGCAGCTCGAGCTGCCAAGCCCCCCCGCTACGTGCGCCTGCTGTTGGTGCCCGACAGCAAACCCAAGACCAAGCCCAAAGCCTGCAACTACGGCCTGGCTTTTGCCCGTGGCGAATACCTCACCATCTACGACGCTGAAGACATTCCGGATCCAGACCAACTCAAAAAAGCAGTCATTGCCTTCCGAAAAGGGGATCCCAGCTTGGTCTGCGTCCAGGCTGCCCTCAACTACTTCAACCGCAACGAGAACTTCCTCACCCGCATGTTCACCCTGGAGTATTCCTATTGGTTTGATTATCTTCTGCCGGGTTTGGAAACTCTGAAAATGCCCATCCCCCTGGGAGGCACTAGCAACCACTTTCGCACCGACCGCCTGCGGGAGCTGCAGGGATGGGATCCGTTCAACGTCACTGAAGACGCCGACTTGGGCATCCGCGCCAGCCAGCACGGCTATACCGTGGGCGTGATCAACTCCACCACCTACGAAGAGGCCAACTGTGCCGTTAAAAACTGGATCCGGCAGCGCTCCCGCTGGATCAAAGGCTACATGCAAACTTGGCTGGTCCACAACCGCAACCCCCTGCGCTCCTTGCGCAAGCTGGGCCTCAAAAACTGGCTATCCTACCAATTTTTTATCGGGGGCAGCTTCTTTACCTTTCTCACCAGCCCCATCATGTGGCTGCTGTTTATTTACTGGCTGCTCACCCGCGCCCATTGGCTGCAAAACCTATTTCCCAGTTGGCTGGTTTATCTGGGCTTGTTTAACCTCCTGGTGGGCAACGCCATTGGGATTTACCTCAACTTGGTGGCCGTTTTCCGGCGAGGGTACTACGATCTGGCCTTCTATGCCCTGCTCAACCCCATCTACTGGCAACTGCACTCTATGGCAGCTTACATGGCTCTGTGGCAGCTTTTCACCAAGCCCTTCTACTGGGAAAAGACCATCCACGGCCTGAGCAAGTTTACCCACGCCAAAGTCCAGGAAGCTGCTCACAAAGCAGCCTAGGCTACGGACTGAGTTCCTAAGCAGTAGCAGCGAAGTGAGGACAGCCAGCACCCTTCTAGAAGCTGTAGTCCGAGTCTACGATCACAGCACAACCACTGGGGTGGAGACAGCTAGCCATAATCACCTTGACGGAAAAGTTGCCCTCGTAGGGCGCCTGCACGATGGGGAAATCGTCCAACAGTTCGTCTGCAGCCACCACCTGACCGCTGGCATCGTAAAGCACCAGATCCACATCGAAGCAATCCTGGTCGCACTGCGCCCAGATGTTTTCACCTCGGTAGAAATAGCCTGTAACTACGGTCGATTGTCCATTAAGAAGCCACAAACTACGGCTCTGAGCCCAGGCGGCAGCGCCCCCGATAACTGTGGCCGCTCCTATTAAGCTTGCCACCAACCAGCCCCGCACCGAAGCCATAAGACTGCCCTCCTACTGAAAAACGGAGAAAGAATAGATTTTCTACAGGGATCCACCTCAACGCCCACACTCTAGCACCCAGATCCGTTTCTCCCGAATGATTCAGATCACGTTAAGGATCTTAAGAATCTCATGCTGAAAATCGCGAAAAAGAGTTACAAAAAAAGGGATCCCGAGTAGAGCAGGGATCCCTTAATTCTGATTGACAATCCGGCGCAGCTGGCTCATCGGTTGAGCCGACTTCTGAGCCGACTTCTTTATTGTGGTTTTATTGTGGCAAGCTCAGTTCCCCGCGTCGCCCTAAGGGATCCGTCAAAACACTGCCGGTAGGGCCTTTGATTTGAATGGTGCAGCGGCTGCCGGAGACTTCAATAACGTTGTAGTTGGGCACCGCCAGCTCCAAAAAGCGCAGGTTGCCTGTGGTTACCCCTGGGATCCCGCTCACCTGGGGATTGGCCGGGTTCACCGGTGCCAAAAAGCCGTTCACAATCCGGTAATACAGGCGGCTGGCATTGGGGATCCCCAGTTGATTGCCCAGCTCGTCAATGCTCAGGGCCGTAACGCTCCGCCCGGTGGGGCCGGTCCACACCTCCCAGATGGGGTTGCTGCTGCCGGGGTTGACCTGGCCGATGAAGCCGGCGTGGTTGTTGCCGGTCAAGAACACCACGTTGCGGATGTTGTTGCTCTCGATAAAGTCAATGACTTCCTGCCGCTCCAGCCAGTAGCCTTCCCAAACATCGTTGGAGCGGAAGTAGGTCACCGTGATGGGAAACTCGCTGACGATGAACTTGTAGGTGGCGGTGGAGTTGCGCAGGCCGTTGAACAGCCACTGCTTCTGCGGATTGCCCAAGAGGGTACGGGGCGTGCGGCGCAGCAGGTTAAACAGGGCTTGTTCGGATCCCGGCGGGCCAAAGAAGAGGGTCTCTTGTTCGGGCGTGAGGCGAACGCCGGCCAGCTCCAAAAAACGCTGACGGGTCAGGCCGGGGGGCAAAATGGGCAAAATGGGGGTGACCGCCGCCAAATCCCGGTACTGGCGCAGATCCAGGATAAAGACTTCGGCATTGGCCCCGTAGCGGAAGCTGCGAAACAGCCGATCCCGGCTATCCACACCCGCTACATCTGTCAGGTTGGGGGTGATGGGGTTGTACTCAAAAAAAGCCTGGTAGCCCAGCACCTTGAGATCTTCCACATCCCGGGTTTGCCCGGTGGTGTCGTTCAGCTGAGTGGCCCGGCCGCCGCGGGCCTTCTGGCCGCTGTAGTTGTCAATTACCTCGTGATCGTCCCAGTTGACAACAAAAGCAGTCCGGCCAAACAGTTGCACGAACTCTCGTCCGGCATAGTTGGGATCCCGCTGATCCCGATAGAGGCTGCGGTAGAACTCCAAGTTGCCGATGGGATCCAGCCCCAGCCAGAAGCGATCGGCGTAGACAGTGTCGCCGTTAAAGGAGATGAAATCGATATCGCCGCGGCTGACTTCTGCCAGCATGGCTGCCCCAATAGGAAAGGGAGGCTCGTTGGCACAACTGATGTGTAAGAAGCGAATGGGTCGTCCATCCCCAGGAGCTGGCAGGGTGCGAAACTGGCCTACAGGGCTGGTAAACCCCTCGCTGACAAACCGGTAGAAGTAGCGCTGCGCTGGCCTCAAGCCGGTGACGACGGCACGAGCAATGTAGTCGCCTGGCTCAGTGCGGTAGTTGCGGCCCGCCACACGGCGAGCAGTAAGCGAAACTTGTTGCGAAATAGGGTTGAACTCGGAATTCTCAGCCACCTGCAACGTCACCGCAACCGTATCTGTCGCGCTGGCCGGGATCACCCGCGTGGAAAGCACCGCCCCTTCCGAGGTGGGATCCCCGGCAAATACCCCTTGGGGAAATCCAGGCTCTCCCAGGGGGGGAATGGAGGAACTGGAGGTGCCTCCACAGGCAGCCAGGGCGGCTGCCCCACCTCCAAACATCAGCAACTGCAGGAAAAAGCGACGGGAACGCAGGGAACTCATAGGGCCCACCTCAGGGACACAGGCAAATGTAAAGGGATCCGCAACAAAGGCCAATCGCCTTTTTAGTCAAGCACTTTTGCCCCCAAGCTGAGGTTGTGGGCAGGTGAAGGTTGGGTTAGGGTTTGTTTAATGGATTAGGCTCCCCAGGGCCTTTTCACAGAGCTTGCTGAGAAGGCTAAAATTTCATTACAGTTTTTCCTGCTTTTGCCCCATTTTTGCGGTTTTGCGTTCCTTAGACTTCTTGTTGACCCTGCCGAAGGAGGGATCGTCGTGGCTACGGAGACTCTGGTCAAGCCTTCTGTAACCCCAAAGCACATGCCCATGTACCGGGTGTTGCTGCACAACGACGATGTCAACACCATGGAGTACGTGGTTCAGGTGCTGGTGAAGGTGATCCCGGCGATGATGCCGCCGCAAGCCACTGAGATCATGCTGGAAGCCCACCACAACGGCGTTGCTGTGGTGATCGTGGTGCCGCGGGAGCATGCGGAGTTTTACTGCGAACAGTTGCGGCAGCATGGCCTGACCAGTTCCATTGAGCCGGAACGCTAGGCGGGGCGGGTTGGATGGGCCTGCCGATCTCCAAGCTGAGGGCTTGTCCATTTCTGCTGCGTCTGCTGCTTTTCTTGGCGATCCCCCTCCTAGCCTGGCTGCCCTGGGTCGGGCTGGGGGGGTGGTTTTTTCCGGAAGCGCGAGCCTACCTGTGGCTGCCCCTGTATGCCTTGCTGCTGGTCTGGCTGGGGCTGTGGGGATCCGGGTTTGCCGCCTATGGACTGGATGGCAGTTGGCCTTGCCGAGGCGGGATCCTGTGGGGCCTGGGGATCGGGGTCGGGGGGCTTTTCTTGCTTTTGGGCCTGGAGGGATCCCTGGGTTGGCTGAGTTGGAGGGCGGTAGGAGGGGGATCCCTGCTGGTCTATGGGTTGCTGGGGTTGCTTTTGGGCTTGGGGGTGGCGCTGGCGGAGGAGCTGTTTTTTCGCGGCTGGCTGCTGCAGGAGATGCTGCTGGACTACGGTTGCAGCACTGCGGTGTGGGGATCCAGCTTCCTGTTTGCTATGGCCCATTTCCTGAAGCCTTTGCCTGAGATTCTCGCCACCTGGCCGCAATTTCCCGGACTGTGGCTGATGGGGCTGCTGCTGGTGCAGGCGAGGGTCTGGAACCAAAACAAGCTGGGCCTTAGCCTAGGGCTGCACGCGGGTTGGGTATGGGGCATGGCCTGGGTCAACAACTTGGCCTGGATAGACTACACCGGCAGGGCGCCAGCGTGGCTAACGGGGATTGGTGGCAACCCCTTGGCGGGCCTGATGGGCTTGCTTTTTCTAGGAGGGACTTTCGCATTTCTCAACGGCCTGGCTCAAGCTGGCTGGCTACCGGCAGACCTGGAAAAGCGTTGATTGAGCTGATCGATAAAGAATAACCTACTCTCCCCAAGGCCCTTCCTCGTAGTAGGCGGTCACCTGCTCCTTGGGCGGCTGGGTAAGCAAGCTTACGCCAATTAACACCCCACTGCCGATCACCACTGCCGGGATTACGGGTAACCAGCCCCCTGTCCAAGCCCGCGGCAACAGACCCGACAGCCAACCTAAAGTCAGGCCACTGGAGACGAGGGCCCCGGCTACTGCCCCGGCGCGGGTAGCCCGCTTCCAGTACAGGCCGGCAATTAAGACAGGGAACAGCATGGCGTTGCCCTGAAAGCTCCAGGTGGCAATCTCCACAATCAGCCCCGGCGGGTTAAGAGCAATCACAAAGGAAGCTAGGCCGATCCCCAGCACCACCCAGCGTCCCAATTGTTCTTCTTGGTGGGGGGAAAGCTGGCGCCTGAAGAGGGTCACTACCAGATCCCGCGTTACCAACGAGCTGGCCGTAAGGAGCTGTGAGTCTGCCGTGGACATGAGGGCGGCCAGAGCTGCTGTAATCACCACCGCTGCCACACCGCCGGGCAGAGTTTGCAACATCAGGGGCATGATCTGGTCCGCTTTCTCCAGGCCGGGAAAAGCCAGGCGGCCCCAAACCCCAAGAAGAGCTGCCGGGAAAAAGACCAGCAGAATCAGCAGCGGCCAGACTACCATCAGGGTCTTGAAGGGATGAGCACTCCTGGCCATGTAAAAGCGCTGGAAAAATTGTGGGAAAAGGGGAGTGGCCATGAAAAACAGCAGTTGATTGCCGAGTAACCCTTGCCAGCTCCAGCGCCCATTGGGGCCGGGCAAGCTCAGCCAGGGATCCAACTGCCCGGCAGCCTCCTGGCCCACCCCCAAGGCTAGGGCAACAAAGGCCACCCCCATCCCCAAAATCAGGATGATCCCCTGCACCACGTCCGTCCAGACCACCGCCTGGGATCCGCCAAAGAGCACATACCCCAAGATCACCAGCGCCACCACCACCGCCAAGGGCCAGTAGGGGATCCCCTCCCCCAACACCGCCGCCAGGGTGCGGGCTCCGCCAATGATCTGGATGCTGATGTAGGGGGCGGTAAACGTCAGGGCGCTAAGGCAGTAGAGTAGAGCCAAAAGAGGGCTGTTGAAGCGGTGGCCGAAGAACTCCGAAGGGGTGATGAAGCCAAAGTGTTGGGCTGCTAGCCATACCCGGTAGCCCACCCACAAAAACAGCCCCGAAATGAAGGCGGTGGTCACTCCCACCCCCAGGAAGATCCCTAGGCCGTGGGTATAGGCATCTGCCGGCACCCCAATGAAGGTAAAGGCACTGAGCAGCGTCGCCAGCGTCGTCAAGGTTAGAGCCAGGGATCCCAACCCCCGCCCTGCCAAAAAATAGCTCACCGGATCCTGGCCGCTGTGGCGATAGCTCCAGAAGCCAATGGCCGCCAGCAGCAGCAAGTATGCCCCCACCACACCCAAACTTAAAATGCTGTCAGTCATCTCCAGGCCAGCAAACGCGCACAATGTAAAGATTCAAGGGCACCAGCAGCAGCACGGCCAGCCCTGCCCCCCAGTACCAAGCAGGGATCCCCAATACCTGCGGCTGGGCAGAGCGGATCCCTGCCCAGGTCAACAGCCACAGCAGGAGATAGGCCCCCCACACCCAAGCTTGGCGCATCCGCCCAAACCGCAGCTGCCTTGATCCTTGAGGGTTACCGGCGGGATCCAACCCTGACATCTACCCATCTCCTGCTTTTTTGCCAAGCGTTCCTTTTGCCAATCATTTAAGATACAGCCACTACTGCGCAGAGCTAAATTGTCTTTTCCCCTTTCCCCTTCAGATCCTGTTGGCAAGAGGGAGCCTTCCCGTGGGCCAGGCCATGAAGAACGGGAGCGGCCCTACTGGCTAGCTTGGGCCCGCATCAAAGGGATCGGCCCCCACCGGCTCAAGCGGCTGGCGGAGTTTTTTGGATCCCTGGAGCGGGCTTGGCAAGCGGATGCCCCGGCCCTGCGGCAGGTGGAAGGCATTGGCCCCACCCTGGCCCAGGCTATTGTCTCTGCCCGTCCTGGCCTTGATCCCGAGCAGATCCTGGAGGAAACCCTCAAAGCGGGGATCCCCTTTCTCACGCCTGCAGATCCGGACTATCCGCCGCTGCTGTGGGAGGTGCCAGATCCCCCGCCCATTCTCTATGCCCTAGGAGAATGTCCCAATTGGCAACAGCCGACTATTGCCATCGTCGGCACCCGCGCCCCTACGGCCTACGGTCGACAGTGGACCCAGAAAGTCAGCGCTGCCCTGGCGGAAGCTGGCTGCGTGGTGGTCTCGGGGCTGGCAACGGGGATCGACGGCATTGCCCACCAGGCCTGTCTGGATGCCGGCGGCAAGACGGTGGCCGTGGTGGGAACGGGGGTGGACAAAGTTTACCCAGCTCACCATCAAGCTCTCTACCGGCGCATCCTGGCCCAAGGGGCCATCCTCAGCGAATATCCCCCCGGCACGCCACCGGCCAAGGAGCATTTTCCCCAGCGCAACCGCATCATTGCCGGCCTCTGCCGCGCCACTTTGGTGATGGAGGCTCCGGAAACCTCGGGAGCGCTAATTACTGCTCACCTGGCCAACCACTACGGTCGGGAAGTGTATGCGTTGCCGGGGAATATCGACACGGCAGCAGCCCGCGGTTGCCTGCAGCTCATCCGCGACGGCGCCGGCATGATCCTGGGGATCGAGGAGCTGTTGAAAGACTTGGGCCTCCTCCAGGGATCCCCTGTGCTAAAGCAGCCCTCGTCCACTGGCCCCAGCGATCCCCAACAGCAACTGCTCTGGCAGCTGCTAGGGGAGGGCATCCTCAGCCTCGATGCCCTGGCCCAGGCTAGCCAGATGGATATTGCCACCCTTTCCAGTACCCTGCTGCTTATGGAATTGGAAGGCTGGCTGGTACAACTGCCGGGGATGCGCTACCAGCGGGCTCGCTGAGGCTGGATCCCTGCACTGCTTCTCCGATACGAGCACGGCAAGCGGGATCCTCGTGGCGGGGGTTGTTCACATAGGTGCTGACCGGATAAGCCGCCATGGCTTCTGCTGGGTAGGGGCGGAGCAAGGGCAAAAGCAGCTTGGGATCCTGCACCTGGGGATCCAGCCAGAGGTCGTAGTCGTTTTCCGTCAAAATCACGGGCATCCGCTCGTGAAAAAGCTGCATCAGACGGTTGGCGGCAGTGTTGAGGATGGCACAGGTTTCCACCTCCACCCCCTCTGGACTGCGCCAGCGTTCCCAAATGCCGGCAAAGGCAAATACCGGTCGATCCAGCAGGTGAAACCAGTAGGGTTGTCTGCCCTTCTTGGCCGTACCTGAGTCGGCCCACTCGTAGAAACCATCGGCCGGGATCAAGCAGCGACGACGGCGGAAAGCTTCGCGGAAAGAAGGCTTCTCAGCTACTGTCTCAGCTCGGGCATTGATCCAGCCGGCCTGAGGAGCTCGGCTCCAGCTGGGGATCAAGCCCCAGCGAAAATGGGTTGCCTCGCGCTGAAGGGATCCCGCCACCACCGCCAGCACCGGCTGAGAAGGAGCGATGTTATACCGGGGGACAGCTGCCCTTTCTTGGGCTGCCGCCGGCAAGCCAAAATGCTGCCTCAGCACTTCTGGCGCCACTCCCAGGCTAAACCGTCCACACATGCTTGTCCCCCAGTCGCTCACCCCAAATGGCCTGCCGACAGGATCCCCTAAACCTTGGTGGAAATGCCCAGCAGTTGCAAGATCCCGCGCAGGGGAATCTCCACCCACTCGGGGCGGTGGTTCAACTCATAGCCCAGCTCGTAAATGGCTTTTTCCAGCAGATAGGCGTCCAACAACACCTCTATCTCTTGCAGGCTGCGGGGCAAAAAAGCCGCTTGGGAAGCCACCTGCAGATATTCGGCCAAAAAGCCCGCGCAGACCCAGCGGTGCCAAAACTGGGCCCACCGCATCATGTCGGGGCAGTGGTCGGCGCAGACCAAGCCGCTCCCCAGTTGCTGGCGCAAAGCTGTGTGGACAGCATAGTGGAAGGATCGCAGCATCCCCGCCACATCCCGTAAGGGGCAACGCTTGAGACGCCGTTCGCCCAAAGAGCGGGCCGGCTCCCCTTCAAAGTCGATGATGACAAAGTCTTTGCCGGTAAACAGCACCTGGCCCAGGTGATAATCCCCGTGGCAGCGGGTACGCAGGGCAGTGATCTTCCGCTCCAGGATCAGGCGGAAGCGGCTCATGATTTCCCCTTCTTGGTCGCAAACAGCCCGAGCCAAGTTGGCCTCTGCTTCCGGCAGCTTGGGGAGCTGCTTATAAGGACTCCGTCCCGCTGACGCGAACAGCAGCGGAAACACCTGCCCCACCAAGTTGCGCATGGACTGGTAAACGGAGCGCTGGTACAGGCTGGAGAAAGGCTCTGGGGCAAAGTCTTTGTTCTCCGTATCGGCAGCCAGGGCGATGTGCAGCTCGGCGGTGCGCTTGGCCAAGATCCGCACCGATTCTAGGTAGCTGCCGATGGTGGCGTAGGCCAGCTCCGGCAAGGGCTGTTGGGAAAGCTCCAAGAAGGATCCCTGCGGCACGGGCACGGGATCCACCTCTTGGTAGTGAACCAGCACCGCCTCAAAAAATTGCCCCAGGCTGTCCAGGGTATAGTGCCAGGCATCTCCCTCGTTGGGGATGTACTCCTGCAAAATGGCCAAGGTAATGGGCTGATCGGCGGGATCAAACCCACGGGCCCCGCGACGACGGCGATACTCCAGGGATCCCAGCAGCCGTGGCACCCGCACCTGGGGATGGTGCTCCAGCAGGTAGCGGCCTATCTCCAGCTCTGGGTTTACCCCCTCGGCCACCCGGTGGTAGAGCTTGAGGAGGTAGTGGTTGCCATAGACAACGGAGGCGTAGCTCTGCTCCGCCTTGAGGAGGCGGGGTTCCAGGTCATGCTCAAGGGCAGCAAAGCTAGTGGCCCAGAGCTCTCCCTGACGGTGACGCAGGCGGCCCTGCTGGGCAATTAGCTGCAGCAGCCGCAGCAAGAAGCTTTTGTCAGCCAGAGCGTTGAAAATTACTCCCGCCGGCCCTCCGGCCACTTGCACAGGGAGGATGACCGCCTGGGGCATCTCTAGGCGCAGGTGTACGGCTGCTTCTTGGGTGGCATAGCCCACAGGGAGAGAGTAGAGCTGCGTATCGCCCTCGATAAACTCGGCCTGGAGAAGCAAGATCTGGCTGCCCAGCAAGGACTCCTCTTCTCGGCGGCAGGGGATAGCCTGCAGGATATGGATCGCCTGGAGCTGGCGGTTTTGGGAGCCAAACCAACGACAGCGGTAGAGGTAGTCCGCCAAGACTGCCTCCAGCTGCTTTTGGCTTTCCCCTTGCAAGAGACTGTCCCAACTACCACTTTGAACAACCAGAGGGACCAGGCGTTCCTGCTCCTCCGCTTTGCTGGGGCTGAGGTGGATGGTCTCCGTTTTGGGCTCAAGGGAAAACCAGTAAAAGGAATGGGGGCCTAGCGTTAGGAAATAGGGCAGTCGCCCAATAGGGGGAAACTCGGTGTGGCCAAAGATCTCCACCGGGATCAATCCTTCCCACGGCGATAGATCCAGCCCCACCCACTGGGCGTAGCGGGAGAGATTGGCCACCACCAAGATGCGCTCGCCGCGGTAGGCTCGCACAAAGGCAAGCACCTTGCGGTTTTCTGGGTGGAGCAGCTCAAAGGAGCCGCGGCCAAAGGCCTGGAAGCGCTTGCGCACGGCGATGAGCCGCTTCATGGTCCACCACAGGGAATGGGGGTTGTTTCGCTGCGCCTCCACATTGACAGCTTCGTAGTGGTACTCGGCGTCGATGACGATGGGCAGGTAGAGCTTCTGAGGGTTGGCCCGCGAAAAGCCGGCGTTGCGGTCGGCGCTCCACTGCATGGGGGTGCGCACGCTATTGCGATCCCCCAGGTAGATGTTGTCCCCCATGCCGATCTCGTCCCCGTAGTAGATGACCGGCGTGCCGGGCAGAGAAAACAGCAGGCTGTTCATCAGCTCGATGCGGCGGCGGCTGTTGCCCAGCAGGGGGGCCAAGCGGCGGCGGATCCCCAGGTTCACCCGCGCGTTGGGATCCTTGGCGTACACCTGGTACATGTAGTCCCGCTCCTCGTCAGTGACCATCTCCAGGGTGAGCTCGTCGTGGTTGCGCAGGAAGAGGGCCCACTGGCAGGTTTCAGGAATGGGAGGGGTTTGTTGCAGGATGTCAATGATGGGGAAGCGATCCTCCATCTGGATGGCCATAAACAGCCGTGGCATGAGGGGAAAGTGGAACTCCATGTGGCACTCGTCCCCATCGCCGAAGTAGGCCACAGCATCTTCTGGCCACTGGTTGGCCTCCGCCAGCAGCATGCGGCCAGGATACCTTTGGTCAATGTGTCGGCGCAGAGCCTTGAGAAAGGCATGGGTCTCCGGTAGGCTCTCGCAGGTGGTGCCCTCCCGCTCGTAGAGATAAGGCACCGCGTCCAGCCGCATGCCATCTACCCCCAAGCTCAGCCAAAAGTCCACCACCTCGAACATGGCTTTTTGTACGGCGGGGTTGTCGTAGTTGAGATCTGGCTGGTGGGAGTAAAAGCGGTGCCAGTAGTAGGCCTTGGCCGCTGAATCCCAGGTCCAGTTGGACGCTTCAAAGTCTTGAAAGATAATACGGGCCTCTTTGTACTTTTCGGGGGTATCGCTCCAAACGTAAAAGTCCCGCTCGGGGGTGCCGGGGGCAGCTCGTCTGGCCCGCTGAAACCAGGGGTGCTGATCCGAAGTGTGGTTGAGGATGAGCTCAATGATGACGCGGATCCCCCGCTTATGGGCAGCCTCCAGAAAGATCTTGAAGTCCTCTAGGGTGCCCAAGTCAGGGTGAACACTGGTAAAGTCAGAAACGTCGTAGCCGTCATCTTTTAAAGGCGAGGGGAAAAACGGCAGCAGCCAGACGGCTGTAATCCCCAGTTCTTGCAAGTAGTCCAGCTTTTCGGTCAGGCCCTGGAAGTCGCCCACGCCATCGCCGTCGCTGTCGAAAAAGGCCCGTGCCGGCAGCTCGTAGATGATTGCATCTTTGTACCAAAGGGGGTCGTGGGTGAGGGGGGAGATGAGGCTGCGCAGAGGGGCTCGGATCATCATGTCGGTCATGTCGGCAACAGAGACAGGATTGGGACACCTTGGCAACCCTAGCCGTTGAATGGGGATCCCCTCAATAGGCTACAGCCTTCTCTTGGGTGCCAGGGATCCCCGGCGTCGGTTCAGGCAATGCCACTCCGCTTCTGGGCTTCCTTGCGGGAGACGGCCACGTGGCGCAGGCCGGCCCGGAGCAACTCCTGCTCGATCAAGGCAAAAAACCGCTGCCGATCCCCGCTTCTCACCACCGCCAAATGATGGGCTTCCGCCAAGGCGATGGGGTAGCCAAAGCCCTTGTGCACTTGGCTCAGCACCCCTGCCAGAGCCCGCTGCAGCAACTCCGCATCCTGGACCACCCAAGCGGGAAACTCCAGGCGAGCAATTTCGGCTTGGCCCAGGGATCCCTCGCCAACATTGAGGTAACAACAGTGGACGTGGTGTTCCCCGAAGGCGTCCAACACGCTGGCGCCGCTGCGCCAAAGGGGGCTGCGCTCTCCCGGCTGCAGCAGGGATCCCCAAAAAACGCGATCCGGCAGGGGGGCGAAGGGATGGCAGGGAGGAGACTTCTCGCCGGGACAGTAGCGGTAGCAGTCACAGCCCAGGTACGGGCACAGCCCCAAGCGCAGGTAGTTGAGGGTTTCGCTGCTGCGGGAGGCGCTGATGTAACCCACGAGAGGAATGCGGGCCGCCCGCAACTGCTCCAAGGTCGCCAGAATGG
This sequence comes from Synechococcus sp. R5-13, assembly GCF_047462015.1. Taxonomy (NCBI): domain Bacteria; kingdom Bacillati; phylum Cyanobacteriota; class Cyanophyceae; order Synechococcales; family Synechococcaceae; genus Synechococcus; species Synechococcus sp. R5-13. The sequence continues at coordinate 16,130 of NZ_JANSIL010000029.1, forward strand.
GATCCAACCAGGGGCGCCGGGCCGACTGGGGCAGAGGCTCCAGTCCCCAAGGGATTAGGGATCCATCCAGGAGCGCCAGCGTGGTGCGGCGACGGGGCACCGACAGGGCCAAACGAGCCAGCTCCTCCAGTTCCGCTTGGGAGCGTCGTAAGGCCAGTATCTCTTCCAGCCCCAACGAGGACTCCGTGCCGCTGGTAGGATTGCGTTCACCTGGAGCGCGCTGCGGGCGAGAGTCTCGCCGGTTAAGGGGGGCCCTCGGCAACCCTTCTGCCCGCGGTTCCGAGAGAGGGGAGTCTGAGCGGTTTTGCTGGGCAAGGGGCCCATCTCCATACAGCAGCAGGGGCTGGCTGTCCAGGAGCGGCCACTCCTGGGTGCCGTAGTGGAGAACCACGCGCCCAACATTGATCAGCGAGCAGTAGGCAATCTCGTGGTGACTGGGCAAAATCTGGGATCCATCCGTGGCCACCACCGTGTGTCGCCCCTGCAGAGGCTCGACCTTGGGCAGGGATCCCCAGGCTTCCGGCGGCTCGGCGGGGCTGGCGCAAACAAACGACAGATGGGATCCCCACTCCACCCAGCGGGACTGCCAAACCTGCGGCTCCTGCTGCCAGCGCTCGAAAACTTGCCAGGCTTGGCGGAGGCGTTCTTGGCTGGCTTTCGACTCCTGTTGCAGGTGCCGGGTGAACGCAGGAATTTGCCCGCTCAGCTTAACCAGATCCAACATGATGGCCGCATCAGCCCTGCATGGCAATACGGCTGCCAGAAGCGGAAGAAGCCACATCTTGTCCTTCTGAGGAGTTGAGCAGCTCTTCCAGCGGAAACTCCCCGTAGACCTCGCTGCTGTTGTTGGGACTCTCCTGCAGGCGAACCCGATGCAACTGCACCCCCAGCTCCCGCAGGGGCAGAGTCAGCAGCCGCTGGATGTAGAGGGCGATGTTTTCGGCAGTAGGCACCACCTGGGCAAAGTAGGGAATGTCTTTGTTCAAAAAGGTGTGATCCAGCGGCTTCACCACCTGCTCCTCGATCAGCCGCTGCAGGGCCGCCAAGTCCACGATCATCCCCGTGCGCGGGTCGATGGATCCCTTGACGGTAATTTCCAGGCCGTAGTTGTGGCCGTGGCCGTGGGGACGGGCACAGAGGCCGTAGATGGCGCTGTTTTCTTCAAAACTCAGGTGATCCAGAGCCAAGCGGTGGGCGGCGCTGAAATGGGTGGCAACAGTCAAGTAGGCTTGCATGGCTTCTCCTCGGTATTCGGCCCAAAGCTCAGGATCTTCGTACAGACGGACGCTGGTTAGGGGCAAGGCATCGGCCAGGCGTTGCCAAATCACGTAAGCGATAAACTCGGTAGTGGGCAAGGTTTGGGCAAACTCCGGCCAAGCTTGATTTAGATAAGCAAAGTTGAGATCTTGAATCACCCGCTGCCGGATCACCTGCTTCACCTCCGAGAGGTTGAGCACCATCCCATAGTCATCCACCTCACCACTCATGCCCACCTCCAGCACATAGTTGTGGCCATGGCCGGGAAAACGGGCATTTGGGCCAAAGCGGGCTAAGTTCTCGGCTTCTGAGAGTTCGGGCAACCAGTACCGATGGCTGGCGGCAAATTGCGCACGGCGGTAGATTGTACAGATTCTGGACATGAGTGGAGAGGAGAGCATCTGCCGGGGGATCCACCCTTTAGCTTGACACACTCCCCGGCCCAGAGGGTGGAAATTCTCAGCGGCCCTCAGCCTGCCCTCCCAGTGGTCTTGCCGTCATCTCCGTCCTGCGCCAGGCCAGGCACTTGCCCTGCCGACCGGGTCGGCCTGTGCATACCCTCATTTCCCAGAAAGCATTTCGAGCAAGGTTTTGGCGGCATTGTGTCCTGAGAGCCAAGCCCCCTCTACGCGCCCTCCGGCGCACCAATCGCCGGCACAAACCAAAGGCAATCCCTCAGCGGCGGAAACCGGCACACGGGTGCTTAAGCTGGCCAATCCCGTGGTTTCCAAAGGCAAAGCGTAGCGCCAACGGTGCACCTGCATCCATTGTGGCGAAGCCAACCAGGGATCCAGCCGTTGGGCTGCGTGGGCCAGCAATTCTCGACCGGCCTTTTCCAGCTCAGAGGGGCCGGCCTCCAAGTACAGAGATGACCACTCCGCCCCCCCATGCAAGACCACCACAGGCGGGAGCGGCTGCAGGCGCTTGCTGCTGTCCAGTCCCAGCCAGGCCAACATCGGATCCTCCAAGCACTTGATCCCCTTCCAAGGCGGCGTATGCTCAGAGTAGCCCGCCAAAACCGCAAGGCAGGGTTGATACTGGGCGGATTCCAGCAGAGGCAACAGGTTTTCAGCCGAAGGGATCCCTTCCCGGAGCAGGGGCAGCAACTGGGGGGCCGGGATTGTCGCCACCAGGGCAGCAGCCTCGTAGCATTGGCCGTTCTCCGCCCTCAATTGCCAGCTTGTTGCCAAAGGTTTGAGGCTGACCACACGAGTTTGGGTGTGTACCGACAGCGGGGCAGCCAGGTGTTTGGCCAGCGTCGTCATGCCCTGAGGGCAGACATAGCGCGGTTTTTCATCGTTGGGATCCTCTGGGCGCAGCCCTTCTCGATCCAGCACATGCAGCGAGCGCGTCCATTCCGCCAGCAGCCCCAGGCCCAGCAGCTCCTTCACCCAGCGATAAAAGCCATCCGAATCGGCAGTCAGGTATTGAGCCCCATGATCCACTGGCACCGTTTGCCCAGCATGTTCAACTCGACGGGTGGCCATGCGCCCGCCCAAGCCCGCCGATTTTTCCAGCACCAGAACCTGGAGCCCTGCCCGCAGCAGTTGCCTTGCACACACCAAGCCGGCCACTCCGGCCCCAATAACAATCACATCAGCGGATTTTGGGCTTGTCCCCTCGGAGGGCGTTACCGCTGCCTGGGTTGCTTCGCCTAGCATACTGAGCCTGCCGGCTGTGACCGGATCCGCACGTTCAGCTCCCGCCTCTGCCGAAGGGGTTGTTGCCCCTCTCTCCGAAGAGCTTGGCTTCTCCCTTGATGGCAGCCTTGATGATGTTGTAGGCAGCCCAGGCAACCACCAAAACAATGGGCGACAGAACGATCAGCGGACGGAGATCAATGTCCATGGTTTTCATCCCCCCCTAACATAGATTGATTTACCGACTGCTTGGAACAAGAGCCTCCAGGGTTGGCCACCGCCAGAATCCCGATGGGGTGAAACCGTTTTCGACTCTGGATCCCGCATAAGCTGAGGTGCAACTCTGGAAAGATGGCTAAGTCCAGAATAAACCCAAATGGGGATCCCTACCGGCTAGACTTTGCCCCATCTGGGCTGCCAAGGCGGGAGCCAACAGGCCCACACTGAGAATCGCGTCCAGAACTAGCGCACCCACCAGGGATGTGCAATCGACCCCGATCACCTGACTAACTGCTGCCCAAGCCCGCAACTTGGATCTTAATTCTGGGCTCTTTCTCAGTTGCTGTAGATTTTGCCCAAGGCAGCCGGCGGACGAGTGCGGCGGGCGCGGCCCTGCATTCCCGATAGAACCCCCATCGTCAACACAAAGGGCAAAGCCTGGATCAACACGGGCGGCATCACATCTCCCCCTTGCAGTTGAATGGCCAGGGCGTCGGTGGCCCCAAACAACAGCGTCGCGCCCAGGATCCCGAAGGGGTGCCACTTGCCAAAGATCATCGCTGCCAAGGCGATAAGGCCCTTTCCTGCTGACATGTTGCGGACAAACTGGTTCAAAAAGCCAATGGAAAGGTAGGCCCCCGCCAGGCCCCCCAACAGGCCGGAGAGCAGCACCGCCGCGTAGCGCATACCCAGGACATCCACCCCCATGGTGGCAGCAGCCTGAGGATGCTCTCCCACCGCTCGCAGCCGCAAGCCCCAGGGTGTTTTGAACAGCAACCACCAGGAGATTGGCACCAACAGAAAGGCCAGATACACCAAGGGGCTAAACCCATGCCACAGCGGCAGCCGATTGACAATTTCTTGAGAGTTGGTGGTGTTGCCGTAGAACGATTGCAGCACCAGCGAAGGCACGCTCATGGCCAACAGGTTGATGGCAGTGCCGCTGACAATTTGATCGGCTCTGTAGCGGATGCACATCAGCGCATGCACAAAGGCAATGGCCACCCCCCCTAAGGCGCCGGCCAACAAACCCACCCAAGGGATCCAACCCACCTGAGCTGCTGGAGTCTGGGCCAGAAGGGAAGCTTCCAGGCGTTGGGTGGTTACCGCCGCCGCCAAAGCCCCAAACAAGATGATCCCCTCCAGGGCAATATTGACCACGCCGCTGCGTTCGGAGTACATGCCCCCCAAGGCCGTGAGCAACAGAGGGGTAGTGGAGCGCAGGGTAGCCGGGATCAAAGCCCAAAACAGAGTTGCCATAGTGCTCCGCAGCGCCAGCGCAAACGAGATCTCCGCTCAGAGGTACTCAAGTTGAGCGTTCATCGCAGTCCATTTCCACCTGGGCTGCCTGCAAGGGATCCGTGAAATAGCCGGGCAACAGGCCGCCTGCAGCAATGAAAAGGTGTAGGTGATCAAGTCCACTTTGGTGCTCAGCTTTACAAAAAAAGGCGAATCGGGCGAGGAGCCTAAGCCGGGCCGCAGCAACCCCACCACCACCGCCCCTGCTGCCACCGCCGCCCCCAAGGCACTCAGGGGTACGATGATCTGCCGCTGCCGCACCAAAAAAGCTTTTCCTCCCGGCAACTGCAGCCGCCCCAGCAGCAACAGCAGCAGGGCATAGGCAAAGCTGGCATAGCCAGCCAAAGAAGGGCTGAACCGCCGCAACGGCAACCGAGCCGGCGGGATCCCCTCCGCCAGGGCCGCCCCATTCACCGCCCCCACTGCCCCATAAAACCAGAGCAAGCCCAGCCCAAATAGAACCAGACCGACCACTCCCAAGCTGTACAGCCAGCGGGCCCGCACTTGCCGCTCCTTGATCCCCAGAGCCAGACATGACAACAGCGCCAACAGCACCCAGGCCCAGCTCAACCCTGGGATCCAACCCACCGCCAAAGTCTCCGGGATTCCCAACTGCTGCGGGTCGATGAGGCCAAAGGTTCCCGCCAGCACCCCTGCTCCGCCGAACTCCCGCCTCAGCATCCACTCAGCATCCACTAAGGGCAGAGCAAAAACAGCAAAACGGCAATCAGATTGGTCAGCAACAGCAGCATGGGCAGAGATTCAACAAGACCAAGGAGGGCCATCCGACAAAGATAGCAGCCAGCCCTCTTCTCAGCTCCTCAGCTCAAGACACTTCTCACGGGAAAGTGTTCCGCACCTCTGCTGCGGACAAGGCCAGTTGGATCTGTTCTGGCCTCAGCTAGAAATCGCAGGAGCCCCGCACTGTACCCGTAGGGTCAGTGTCGGGAGGAATGCGGAAGTTA
>NZ_JANSIL010000030.1:0-10393 GCF_047462015.1 Synechococcus sp. R5-13
GGCCTTGTGGCGCTTTACTACCCTATCCCCACCCCCACCACCCCGTCAAGATATCCAACCCAAAATTTTTTGAAGCCAGAAGGGATCCGGATCCACCGTTAGACTGTTGAAGTGAGCTCAGATTGGGTTAGACGGGTCTATGGGGATTGTGATTGGGGCTGTTGCTCCTGACTTTAGCTTGCCTGCGGTGGGGAAAGGGATCCAAAAGGGAGCCCAGATTTCACTGGCGGCCTACCGGGGCAAGAGCAAGGTGTTGCTGGCCTTTTACCCGGCGGATTTTTCCCCGGTATGCACGAGCGAGATGCGTTGCTTTCGGGAGGATTGGGAAGCTTTCCGGGCCGCGGGCTGCGAGATCTTGGGGATCAGCAGCGATCCCCTCTCCAGGCACCAAGCCTTTGCCGAGCAGCTTAAGCTGGAGTTTCCTTTGCTGAGCGATGTGGACAGAACCGTGAGCCAGCAGTACGGGGTGGACAGCCTGCTGGGGACGCGGCGGGCCTATTTTTTGGTGGATAGCCAAGGGATCCTACGCTACCAGCATGTGGAGTGGCTGCCCTTGTTCAAGCGAGACAACCGGGAGCTGCTGGAGGCCGTGAGGGCGATTAGCTAGCTCGCCGGGAAGCCCCGCACTCTCTGCAACAGCAGGAGGGTCGGGATGAAAGGCGGATATATTCTGTACTATAATCAACATGGTTGTACAAAACGGCGTTGCCGGAATCTGGTGCAACTACGCGGTGGGGCATCCCGTGTCTGCTCGCAGAGGGTTCTTGCAGCAGCTCCCCGATGAAGCGAGAAGCCCACGCTGTACCTGTAGGGTCAGTGATGGGAGTATGTCACCTAAACGGGGGATCCTCTGGGGTGGGCCAGAGAACCCGTTGCGGCTGTCCGGTGTCCGGCAGGGAGAGGGGAGTGTGGCCAAGGGGCTCCAGAAGCCAGCTACGCTGGGGCGGGCTCCAGTTGCCCTGGCGGGCCTCGATCTCCAGAATGAGCTGGCCATTTTGCTGTCGCAAGCGGAAGAGGGTGGTGGCCCAGGCTCCTGCTCGATGGGCGAGGGTTTCCCCGTCGTCTTCGTAGAGGGTGAAGCTGCCGTTGCCGGGGTAGAGTTTGAGGTGCGGTTGGTCACGGCGCAGGTGGGCGGTGGACGGGCAGGGGGGAGCTAAAGGCAGAACGGAGCCACCCCGCACAAACAGCGGCAGTTGTTCGAGAGGGGCAGGGACGAGAATGTAGCGGGGGCCGGTGTGGGCCTGACCTGTCCACCAATCAAACCAAGTGCCCTGGGGTAGGTAAACAGCGCGGCACCGCACGCCAGGCCGAACCACAGGGGCAGCTAGGAGGGCGGATCCCAGCATGGCTTGATCTGAGATCTCGTAGGTTTGCGGATCGTCGGGAAACTCGTAGAGAAGGGGGCGCAAGATGGGGGATCCGGTTTGGCTGGACTCCCAAAAGAGGCTGTAGAGGTAGGGCAGCAGCTGGTAACGCAACTGAATGGCCTGCCGGCAGATGGTTTCCACTTCGAGGCCAAAGCTCCAGGGCTCGTGGGGGCGGGTGCCCAGGGCGCTGTGGCCGCGCATGAGGGGGTAAAGAATTCCCATTTGCATCCAACGGGCAAACAGCTCGGGAGTGGCATTGCCACCGAAGCCGCCGATGTCCGCGCCGACAAAGCTAACTCCCGACAGGCCCAGGTTTAGGAGCATGGGCAGGGACATCTCCAGGTGTTCCCAGGAGGATTGGTTGTCGCCTGTCCAGACGGCAGCCCAGCGCTGGATCCCAGCAAAGCCGGAGCGAGTCAGCACGAAGGGGCGCCGGTTGGGGTTGAGCTGTTCCAAGCCTTCACGGGAAGCGCGTGTCATCAGCAGGCCGTACAGGTTGTGAACTTCGGCGTGGGTGGTGGGTTCGTCGGGTGGGCCTTGGGGGGCATCGAGGGGGATATCGACGATCTGGCCGCCGTCTCCAAAGGGGCGGTCGTTGAGGGCCGGCTCGTTCATGTCGTTCCAGATGCCATCCACACCGGCTTGGGTGAGAACCCGTTGCCAGGATCCCCACCACTGCCGCACTCCGGGGCGCAAGAAGTCGGGAAAGAGGACTTTGCCTGGCCAAACGTAGCCATGGAAGAGGTGGCCGTCGGCGCGGCGGATAAAGAAATCCTGGGCCAAGCCCTCGTCGAAGACGGCGTAGTCGGCTTCGGGCTCGAACTTGACGCCGGGATCCACAATGGCTACCACCCGGAAGCCAGCCTCGTGGAGTTGGGCCATGAGCCGGGCCGGTTCGGGGAAGCGGCGGGGATCCCAGGTGAAGACGCGGTAGCCGCGCATGTAGTCGATATCCAAGTAAATGACGTCGCAGGGGATCTGCCGCTGGCGAAATTGCTGCGCAACGGTTTGAACCTGAGCGGCGCTGGCGTAGCTCCAGCGGCACTGTTGGTAGCCCAAGGCCCAGAGGGGAGGAAGGGGAGGCCGCCCAGTGAGTTGGGTGTAGGTCTCGAGCACCAAGGCCGGGGTGGGGCCGTAGATCAGGTAGTAATCCAGCTCGGGGGCGCGCACCTCGATGGCCCACTGCTCGGGATCGATCTGGCCCAGGTCGAACTGGCTCCAGTGGGTGCAGTGCAGGAAGAGCCCGTAGCAGAGGTTGGGGCGAAGAAACAGGGCGAAGGGAATGGCCTGGTAGAGATTGTCGCTGTGGGCGTCGTAGTTCCAGCAGTCGCGAGTCCAGTGGCTGTAGCGCCGACCCCGTTTGTTGAGTAGCCCCGCCCGTTCCCCTAGGCCATAGATGTGCTCGGCAGGGTGGAGGTGTTTGACCAGGCGGATGCTATCGGATCCCCAGGTAAGCCCAGAGGAGACATCGGCGCAAAACTCTTGCCCTTGAGAGTCTTGAAAACTGAACCGGAGGGGATCCCGATCGATCTGAACTTGCACCTGGGAGGTGGACAGGTGGATTTGGGTGGAGCTTTCCTGCAGTTCAAAGGGAGCCGGCGGCCACTCTTCATCGGCTGGAGCCACATCCCAGGAACGACGGGGCAAAAACGCTCCGCTGGGGCTAAAGCGCAGCCGAAACAGACGGGGGGTGAGCACCTGCATAGACCAGCGGCCCTGGGCACAGATGAGGTGGATCCCTCTGGAGTGGGGCTGGAGCTGCTGCAGGGATCCGCAGGTTGGCCTTTGGGGCGGGCGGGCGGGGGATTGGCCGTTCGCGCCCGCGGGATCGAGTCCCAAGATCTCGCCAGGTTCCAGCATGCTTTGGAGACAGATTGCTGCTCTCAAGGCTAGCCTATGGCCGGGAGGGGACAGGGGGTTGCCCACTCTGGTCCGCAGTGGGTTTTACCCTCATCGGTACCCATCTCCAGAAGAGCAGCAGTAATAATCGACTAGCTCAGACCCCAGAATCCATCGCGAAAACGAGGCGGCAATGGCCATGAGGATCCCGGTGAGCAAACTTCTCTCCGCGCTACTGCTTTTGGGAGGGTTGTCCGTCCCCGCTGTCGTGGCGGCCTACCCGGTCAGCCCGGAGATGGTGATGACCCTGCAACAGGGGGATCATACCCAAGCCTTGCCCAGGGCCAGAACGGAGCAAGCGTTTCGGGTGGTTACTTTGGCCCAGGGTTTGGAGCACCCTTGGGGGATGGCCTTTCTGCCAGATGGGACAATCGTGGTAACCGAACGACCAGGCCGGCTGCGCCGGGTTACCGACCAGGGGTTGGATCCCCAGCCCATAGCCGGTGTGCCAGAAGTATTTGCCCGCGGACAGGGGGGCCTGCTGGACATTGCCTTGCACCCTAATTACGCGGAGAACGGCTGGATTTACCTGTCCTATGCCGCTCCTGGGCCGGGCGGCGGGGGAACCCGAGTGGCGCGGGCCCGCTTGGGGGAGAAGGGACTCCAGGATCTGGAGGTGATTTTCGACATGGAGCGCAAGACCCCCGCTCAACAGCACTTTGGCTCCCGCCTGGCCTTTGATGAACAGGGATTTCTCTACATCAGCACCGGCGACCGCGGAGAGCGGCATCGGGCCCAGGATCTGGGGGATGCTGCCGGCAAGGTGTTGCGCGTCACTGATTCAGGAGGGATCCCGGCGGACAACCCATTTGTCGGCCAAGCAGGGGCTTTGCCGGAAACTTTTACCTATGGCCACCGCAACATTCAGGGAATGGCCCGCCACCCTGAAACAGGGGCAATTTGGTCCCACGAGCATGGGCCCCAGGGTGGAGACGAGATCAACATCTTGGCCCCCGGCGTCAACTACGGCTGGCCCTTGATCACCCACGGTCGAGAATATACGGGGGAACCTATCGGCCAAGGACTGGCGGCAGCTCCTGGATTGGCTTCGCCCCTGCTGCACTGGACACCCTCAATTGCCCCTTCCGGCATGACTTTCTACACAGGGGAGGCTTTCCCCGAATGGCGGGGCAACCTATTTGTGGGGGCGCTGGCCGGGCAACACCTGGCGCGCTTGGTACTGGATGGAGAGCGGGTGGTGGCGGAAGAGCGCCTGCTGGAAGGGGCGGTGGGCCGCATTCGCGATGTGCGGCAGGGGCCGGATGGACTCCTTTACCTGTTGACGGACGCCCCGAATGGATCCCTGCTGCGCCTGGAGCCAGCACCCTGAAGGCATCGGCTTAGGAGATGACGGAAACTATCCTGCTCCCGCTGGGCAGCTCTTTGGCGGGACAGGGACTTTCCCCAGAGTAGGGCTGGGGAACTCAGAAGCTGAGGCTCTCCCAAGAAACGTTGATGTCTTCCAAAAGCAGCGACTTGTTGTAGATCTGCAGGATAATCAACAAAAAGACGGCAAATAGGGCCATGAAGACCGCCATCAGGGGCGTGGTGCCCCAGCCGGGAGCTACTTTACCGTATTCCGAGTTGAGGGGACGCAGCAGATCGCCCAGTCTGGTACGAATGGCCATAGGTTCTCGCAGTAAGTTAGGAACAGAACACATTGATGAAGTCGAAGATGACCAACCCGGGCGGTGGATCCTTGGTGCTCGGCACCGCCCAGACAGCCACCCCATTAAAATCACGCTATCAGAATCTGGCCAACCCCTTTTGCCTTGAGCAATGAATTGTAAACTTGTGTAATACTGTAGTCGAACGCTCTCAGGATCTGAGGACTCAGACTTAGATATGGAACCCACCTTTTCCCTAATTGTGGCGATTGCGGCAGTTACCATCTGCATCACTGCGTTTGCCATCTACACGGCCTTTGGCCCCCCTTCCAAGGACTTGCAGGATCCCTACGAGATGCACGAGGATTAAGGCCTGTCGTTGGGATATCTGGGTAAATGTCTGCTCGGTTGACCCCCCGTCTCTCCTTTCACAAGTACCAGGGGTTGGGGAACGATTTTATCTTGGTGGACAACCGCCGGCAGTCTCAGCCCTGCTTGAGCCCGCAAGAGGCCGTTGCCCTTTGCAATCGCCGCTTTGGGGTGGGAGCCGATGGGGTTATCTTCCTGCTGCCGGGGCAGGAGGGGGCAGATTTCAGCATGCGCCTCTTCAACAGCGACGGTTCCGAGGCGGAGATGTGTGGCAATGGGATCCGCTGTTTGGCCCGCTTTCTGCAGGACTTGGGGATCCCAGGTCGGGATGGCGCTTACCAGATCCACACCTTGGCGGGACGGATCGTGCCGCAGGTGCGGGCAGATGGGCTGGTCACAGTGGACATGGGGATCCCTCGCCTTTTGGCCAAGCAGATCCCCACCACCTTGGTCGAACCGGATGAGAAGGTCATTCGGCAGCCGCTTGCAGTGGCCGGGCGAGAGTGGCGGGTGACGGCGGTGAGCATGGGCAACCCCCATTGTGTGGTCTTCCTGGAAGAAGAGGGATCCCTGGAGGAGCTGGACTTGGCAGCTGTGGGCCCCCTGTTTGAGCATCATCCGGCCTTTCCTGAGCGCACCAACACCGAATTTGTGCAGGTGCTCAGCCCGACTCGTTTGCGCTTGCGGGTTTGGGAACGGGGAGCAGGGGCAACGCTGGCCTGTGGGACGGGTGCCTGTGCTGTTTTGGTGGCTGCTGTTTTGGAGGAGCGCGCAGAATCGCAAGCTACAGTAGAACTGCCGGGAGGAAATCTGGAAATTCGCTGGGATCCGAGCACACAGCACGTGTGGATGACCGGCCCTGCCCTACACGTCTTCAGCGGCACCACTGCCGGTTGAGAACTAGGCTCCCAGACCCAACAAGAGGATGGCCAGGAGGCCGAGGATCCCATAGGCAACGCTCCAGCCCTGCCGCCAGATCAGCGCCAACGCCAGGCCCAACAAGACCAAGCCCAACCCCAGGCCAAGGCGGAGAAATAGAGGGTGTACAAACTGGCTGAGGGAGCGTTTGAGCCAGGGGAAGATCACCCCCAAGGCGAAGGCCAGTCCTACGGGGATCCAATCGATCCAACCTGTCTGCTCCCAGCCCCCCAACAGGTAAAAGCCGCCCAGACAAAGGCCCAGGCAGAAAAACAGCACCCGCATGCCGGGATAGTCTTGTCGATAGTTGAAAGCAAGGCTTCGGAGCTCCTTGGGGTGGGCCAAGACCAATGGCTCTACAGCAAAGCTTTCGCTCCACTCCGGCGCTTCTTCAGTTTGTCCGCGGCACCAAAGGTAAACGTTGACCTTGCGCAACCCTTGCAGCAGAGAGGCCTCCACTGCATTGCGCACCACCTCCATCACCTGCAGGGTATCCACCACATCGCCCGGCAGCCGTTCCAGCAGCACGTTGAGAACAGGCCCCTTCAGCTCGGCTCGGCCAAACAGCCGCAAGTTGGCAAGCTTGTAATCGAGGATTTGGTTCAAGATTTTGAGCTGGCGGCGCATGGGATCCCGTAAACAGTGAACCGTCGTTCGAATGGTTGACTTCAAGCTTCAACATGACCGGTATGACCAGTTTAATGGCTTGGGCCAGAGCAGCAGAGGAGAGGCGTTGCCGGTGTGAAAGGGAAGTGGGACTATCCCATGAGGGTGCGAATGCACCGGCGAATGCTGAGGTTGGATTGCTCCAAGTCGGCAAATCCGCTCAGAAGAGTTCCCTGGCCGTCCAACAGCAACAAAACAGCCTGGCGGCGAAAATTGATCCCAGGCAAAGCTGCAGCGGCTATTTCTTGCAGCTTCTGGATGGTTGCTCCCTCAAAATCGACCGAGACATACACAAACGGAGAAACCAGGCGGGGATCCGTCGGTACACTCTCCCGGATGGCCTGCAAAACCAAGTGGCGCACCAGCAGCAGCCCCCTGCCATCCACCAGCACGATCTGGCGCAGCCGAGGGTTTTGCCCAAACTCCAGGGCCAAACTTTTGGAGAGGGCTTCCGATTGCGAGCGGGTTTGGCTGTTGGTCAAGATCAACGCTTGAATGCCCTCATACCGACTTAGGTCAAGCCGATCCCCAGAAACGCTTTCCACCTTGAGGTCAAGAGATGTTTTGGGGTTGCCGTTGCTGGGGCAGTTGCCAGCTTGGGCGGGATCGAACGCACCTTGAGAAAGCAGGGCAAGGGTGGCAAACCCCAAAGCCACAAGTCTCTTTTGAACGCAAAGCCAGCAGCGGTTAGCCGGGGCACAGCAGCAGGACAGCACTCGGTTCATGGCGGGGAGCTCTGGAGCGGGCCGGCCAAATCTTAACCGATCTTCATCTTTGGTGCTCCAAAATGCCCTCTGGGCTTCTCATCCCCATTGGGTTGGTGCCCATAATGGAAGGCAGTTTCTGGTTTGCTGGCCATGACTCACGCCTCTTTGCTGGATGTCCTCAACCCTTCTCAGCGCCAAGCGGTGCAACACTTTTGTGGCCCGCTGCTGGTGGTTGCCGGGGCAGGTTCCGGCAAGACGCGCGCCCTCACCCACCGCATTGCCTACCTGGTTCGCCACTATCGGGTGGATCCAGGAGAAATTTTGGCCGTGACCTTCACCAACAAGGCCGCCCGTGAGATGAAAGAGCGCATTGAGCAGCTCTTTGCCGAACAAGAAGCTCAAGAACAATTTGGGATCCCGCTGGAGCAATTGGAGCCAGCCCAAGTCACCCGGCTGAAATCCAGCGTTTACCATCGGCTGATTAAACCCCTTTGGATCGGCACTTTCCACAGCTTATTTGCCCAGATCCTGCGCATAGATATTGAAAAATATCAGGATCCCAAGGGGCGAAAGTGGACTCGCAACTTCTCGATTTTCGATGAATCAGATGCCCAATCCCTGGTGAAGGAGATTGTAACCAAGCAACTGAACTTGGATGAGCGCAAGTTTGACCCAAGGTCGGTACGCTACGCCATTAGCAATGCCAAAAACCAAGGTTGGACTCCTGCCGACCTGGAGCGCAATCAGCCCAACTTCCGTGGCCGTACCATTGCCCAAGTTTACGAAATCTATGAAGACCAACTGGCAGCCAACAATGCTCTGGACTTTGATAACTTGATTTGGATACCGGTGCAGCTTTTTCGACAAAACGAGCAGGTGTTGGCTTACTGGCACCAACGATTTCGACACATTTTGGTGGATGAATACCAAGACACCAACCGCACTCAGTATGAGTTGATTCGTCTGTTGGCCACCAACGGCGAGACCTGCAGATCTCGGTTGGATTGGAGAAACCGATCGATCTTTGTGGTGGGAGATGCCGATCAAAGCATCTATCGGTTTCGCGGGGCAGATTTTACCATTTTGCTGGAGTTTCAAGAGACCTTTGGAGATGGTCTCCCGGACGATGATACCCGCACCATGATCAAGCTGGAGGAGAACTATCGCTCTACAGCTACCATTCTGCAGGCAGCTAACGCTCTCATCGAGAAAAATACAGAGCGCATTGATAAAGTTCTCAGGCCAACCCGTCAGCAAGGAAATCCGATTCTTCTTCATCAGGCGGATGATGAGATTGCAGAGGCCGAGTTTGTCGTCAATACCATCCGACGATTACACGGCCAAAATGCCAATGCTTTCTCCTGGGGAGATTTTGCCATTCTCTACCGCACCAACGCTCAATCCCGTCCTTTTGAAGAGGTCTTGCTGCGGTGGGGGATCCCTTACACCGTGGTGGGCGGACTGCGATTTTACGACCGCAAAGAAATTAAGGATGTCCTAGCCTATTTACGGGTTGTGGCTAACCCTGCCGACTCCTTTAGCCTGCTGCGAATTATTAACGTGCCGCGCCGTGGCATCGGCAAATCTACTCTGGACAAGCTGACCGAAGCGGCGGCGGCTCTCAACGTGCCTTTGTGGGAAATTCTCAGCGATGAAACCTCTGTAAGTAGCTTGGCGGGCCGTTCGGCTAAGCCTGTCATTCAGTTTGCTCAGTTGATTCAGCATTGGCATCGACAGGCTTCTCAAACCTCAGCCGCCACCCTTATCGAAGGGTTGCTAAGGGATTCCGGCTATTTGGAGGATCTCAAGGCACAGGGTACAGACGAAGCCGAAGAAAGAGCGGCCAACGTGATGGAACTTTACAATGCCGCCCGCCAATTCGAGGAAGAACAGGAGGATCCCAGCCTTGAGGCTTTTTTGAGCAATGTGTCTTTGGCTTCCGACTTGGACAACCTTCAGGAAGGCGCTGAGAAAGTTTCGCTAATGACGTTGCACTCTTCCAAAGGTTTGGAGTTTCCTGTTGTGTTCTTGGTGGGGGTGGAACAGGGTCTATTTCCCAATTTCCGGGCTTTGGAGGATCCCGCTGCTTTGGAAGAAGAGCGACGCCTTTGCTACGTGGGCATTACCCGTGCCCGTGAGCAGTTGTATATCAGCCACGCCAGGGAAAGGATGCTCTACGGCAACCGAGAACCGGCCATTCCTTCCGTATTTTTAAGTGAGCTACCTCAAGAGTTGATCGAGTCCGACAGGCGCGGAGCCCCTTCTCGACAGCTTTCCCACGGCAGTGGACTGTCCCTTTCAGATGCACCCAAGGCCAGGCCCAATCGCCGCCAAAGCCGTTCAGAACAGTGGGCGATTGGAGATCGTTTGCAACATCCCCAATTCGGACAAGGCCAGATTACCCATGTGTTCGGCAGTGGTGAACGGGTCACGATTGCGGTGAGGTTCCCCGCTATCGGTCAACAGAAAATCTTGGATCCCCGTATCGATCCTATTCAAAAGCTTAGCTAGGCGGCTGAACTCGGAAGGGCTCCAGCGATGAAGAGAGGCAAAGGGAAGTGCTGTAGAAGTCCGTAGCTCATTCGAGATTGCCTTGCCGTTGACGTCGTTGGTGATCCCTTGCTTTATATGTGTTTGCTTTATATGTGTTGCTGCACGACGGGGAAAGCAAAACCTCAGCTCCCCCTTTCCCTGATTTGACCGTTGCCCAACCCTCGGCCTTACCTCTGCCCCCTCGTCACTAAATTTTCGGGCTGGAGACCCGCACCATAGCCGCAGGCTTGGTGTCGAGAGGAAAGCCCTCCTCCATATAGGTTTGCCGGCCAAAAGTCTGGATGAACTACAATAAGCCCATGAGCCA
>NZ_JANSIL010000031.1:0-21256 GCF_047462015.1 Synechococcus sp. R5-13
GTTCGCGCCAGCGGGCCGGAGGCCTTAAGCCCGCCCTGTACTGCGAAGCAGTCAGGGTCGGGTAGTTTACAGAGAAACCGCGATCTGACCTCGCCGCTCTTCAAAATCGCTGATCAGCAGTCTCACCTCGATCTGCCATTCCCCCGCCAGGGCCAGAGGCACATTTTCCACCACAAATTGGCCAGGCCCATCCGGCGCTACAGTGCGGCGTAGAGGGGGGATCCCGTGTTCCGGCAGGGAAAACCCAAGGGTCAATTCCTGGGCCGGGACTCCCTTCACCTCAGCCCGAATTTGATTTTCCCCAGGACGACAGGGCAGAATCCTCAGGTGCAGGCTGCCTTCCGGCCAGTTCAAGCTCTCTTCACAACTGGTCTGCCAACCTGATTCCAGGGGGGATCCCATGCCGTGCCTTCCATTACTGGGGGGAGCCTGGGCCACCAGGAAGCTGGTCAAGCCAAGCACCAGCATCAGCCCCACCAACTCCAGGCGGACGATCCGGCGCAGCGACCGGCCCACCGTCTGCCCACCCTGTTGCAATGCCGGCACCAGCCGAAACTTGTTGTGGGCGCCCAACCCCACCATCATCAGCACCAGCAGCAGCTTGGCCCAGAGATACTGCCCATACGGATGATCCCAGTCCCAGCCGCGGTGGATCCCACCCATCCCCACCCCCGCTAGGATAAGCCCCGGTACCGCCCAGGTGGCCACGTCAGAAAACCGTTGGATGATGCCTACAGATGGGTAGGGAGCAGATTCCTTGCCCAGCAGGCGCTCCAGCCCCCACAACCCTCCCAACCAGAAAGCTGAACCGGCCAGATGCAGCCCCAGCAGCGCCATTGTCCCCATCGGATGCTCACTGGTGAGAGCATGGCCAATGGGCAAAAAGGAGCCGAGCACCAACACCGACCCCATACCGCTGGCCCAGACGGCACCTCCCTCACAGGCCCAGATCAGGATCCCCAGCCCCACCAGCCGCAGCCCTGTACCCCAACCGTAGGGAGAAAGCATCACACGCAGCAGCTCTCGCCCATTAAAGTAAGGGTAGAGCTGGGCCAAATGCAGACTGAAGGCCACCACGGTCAAGCTGAGGGTGATCCAAGCTGTCGCAAAAGCCCAAGATAAGGGCTCCGCCCCGCTGACGCGATCAGAATCGGCAAAACTGCTCCGCTGCCCCTGCAACAGTCGCCACCAGCCCAGCACCCCCACCACAAAGAGGCTGCCCAAGTAGATCCCCCAGCGTACCCCCACCAGCGGCCAGTACAAGGGATCCCTTCCTTGAAGCTGGGTCGCCCTCACCGTCTGAACTCGCTCCGGATCCGCTCCCACCAGGAAAACAAACGAACCGCTTACCGGATGAGAATCGGCAGAAATGGCCCGCCAACTGACGATGTAAACTCCCTCGGGGATCCCCTGCGGCAAATCCCCCTGCGGTGCCTCACCCCTGGTCACCCGATTTTCCAAGGGCAGAGCTCGTCCGTTGCTGTCTAAAACCTGGAGCTGTGTGATCTGCACCGGCTCATTGAAAACAAGCCGCACCTGGGCCGGAGCTTCCTGCAACACTGCCCCATCCTCCGGGAAGGTGGAGAGCAAGCTGGCATGGGCAAAAGCGGGCTGGATCCCGGCCACCCACAGCAAGGCGCAGAGGATCCCAGACCAAATCCAAGCAAAACCCCTTTTGGGATGAAACATGCTTCTAAGCAGACCGCTTAGCGGGTACCGTGACCATGCCCATGTCCATGCCCGTGGCCGTGCCCATGTCCACTGTCTCCACCTGTCAGCTTCAGCAGCGGAGCCGGCTCCGGCAAACGGTTGGGATCCTCGCCAGGCTGAGCCACCTGAATCCAGCGGTACATGCCCTGCTCGCACTCCTGAATCACTGGGATGGGGATGACCTCACCGGGGCGATTCGGCAGCTTGAGGCTGATGCTGAACTCATCCATGAACTCATCGGGCAGCGAGCCGCCGCTCCAGATCACCTCGGCAACCGTTTCGGTAATCATCTTCCCATGCGACTCATAGGGGGTCTCCAGCGGCTTTTTGACCGTCTCGATTTTCCACAGGGGATGCACCATCGGCTTCACAGAGACGAATCCCTCCGGAATCTGCACCCGCAGGCGCACGGTCGGGGATCCATCGCAGCCATGGGGCACCCGAAAGGTGAGCTTGGCAAAGCTGCCCGCCGGGGCCTCTTTGGGATGGACGGTGACATGGGCCCAGGCAGAGGAAAGGGGTAAAAAACTCATTCCCAGGGCCAGCAGAGATTGCTTGGCCAGGGTCAAGTATCTTTGCAGACTGAACATTTGCAGATGCTCCTTGCAAGCCTGTAGGGAAAGAGAAAAATGCAGTGTTTGTTTGTCAAAACCTAGGGATGGTGATGGGATCCGTGGGATTCCGTTATGCTCATGCTGTGCTGTCCCCAACTGGCTAGGCCCATCGACACCAGGCCGGCACTGGCCAAGCCCATCGACACCAGCCCGAACGAGAGCGCTCCCATAGCCACCAGGCCGATAGAGAGGATGCCGTGAGTCACCACGCCGATGGCCACTACCCCATGGGCAGAAATGCCCACCGCCACCAAGCCATGGGCTCCCACGCCAACCGACAGGATTTTGCGGCGGGATCCCTTCCCTTCACATCCCTGCTCGTGAGGCAGCCGCTCCGCCGGGCTTTCCTGCAGCAAGGCTGGATCTTGAGTCTTCTCTTTGGCCACTAGCCTTTACTCCAGTTGTGCTCAGCGCGATCCAAGACATAGGCCGCCACTGCCTCGATCTCCTCCGGCTTGAGGATCTTGGCAAAAGCCGGCATGGCTCCTTTGCCGTTTCTCACCTGGGCCTGGATCAGCTCAGGGGTATCCACGTGGTACTCATGAAGAGCCGCCAGAGAAAGGTTTTTCGCTGCCACCAAAGTGTTGCGCCCGTTCAAGTGACAACCCACACATTTGGCCTGAAAGACCTTGGCTCCCAAGGCCAAATCAGGCTCAGCAGAAGCCATTTGCGGGCCTAAAAAGAGGGCAAATACTGCCACCAAAAGCCCGATAAAAAGGTTGATCATTCGCATTTTCATCTCAGGGACTGACCGAAAACTAGCCTTTAAGGCCCGCCCATTATCCCAAGCCCGTTGGGCCAGGTCAAAAGACAGCCTGTCGAGTTTCCCCCGGCTACTATAAGGTCAGGATCCCCCGAAGCCATGAGCGGTCTGCCCCCCGATTTCATTCAGTTGGTGCGCCAAAAGGCCGACCTCGTGGAAGTGGTGGCCGAAAAAGTGGTGCTGCGCAAGCAGGGGAAGAACTTTGTTGGGCTTTGCCCTTTCCACAACGACCACAAACCCAGTTTTCAGGTCAGCCCCAGCAAGCAGATCTACAAGTGCTTCTCCTGCGGGGCAGGGGGAGATGTGCTGCGCTTTGTCATGCAGACCGAGCATCTCTCCTTTGCCGAGGCCGTGCGCCACTTGGCCCGGCGCTACCACATACCTCTGCCCACTCGCAATCCCGAGGCGCAGCCCTTGGGATCCCTTGATGAGCGGGAGCTCTCCCACCGGGAAAAGCTGCTGGAGATTTTGGCCATGGCTGCCGATTTTTATCGGCATGCCCTCCGATCCCAGCTAGGATCCGCCGCCCGCCAGTACCTGCACAGCCGCCACCTGAGCGAAGAAACTTTGCAAAAATTTCAAATCGGCTTTGCTCCCCCCGGCTGGCAATCTCTCTACGAATACTTGGTCAACCACAAGCGCCAACCGGTCAAACTTTTAGAAGAGGCTGGATTGCTGGTTCCCCGCCAGCAGGGATCCGGCCACTACGACCGCTTTCGCAACCGGATCATGCTGCCCATTTTCGATGTGCAGGGGCGGGTGATCGGGTTTGCCGGCAGAGCCTTGGGGGAGTCAGGACAGCCCAAGTACCTCAACTCTCCAGAAACAGAGCTCTTCAACAAAAGCCAGGTGGTCTATGGCCTCAACTTTGCCCGCGATGCCATTGCCAAGGCCGATCAAGTCCTGGTGGTGGAAGGCTACTTCGATGTCATCGCCCTGCATCAGGCGGGGGTTGCCTATGCCGTAGCCGCTATGGGCACCGCTTTGACGCCCCACCAGGTGAAGATCCTGCTGCGCTACACCCAATCGAAGCGACTGATTCTCAATTTTGATGCGGATCGGGCCGGTTTGAACGCCGCCAACCGAGCCATTGAAGCCGTTGAAGAACAAGCGCGGCGCGGAGAAATTGAGCTGCGTATTCTCACCCTTCCTGAGGGCAAAGATGCCGACGAGTTTTTGCGGGAGTACAAGAGCTCGGCCCCGCCGACGCGAGCGGTTTCTGAACTGCAAACCCTGATCGAGCAAGCTCCCCTGTGGCTGGATTGGCGAATTGAACAGGTGTTGGCCGGTCGGGATCTGAGCCGGGCCGCCGATTTTCAACAGGCCCGTCAAGCCCTTGTGCAACTGCTGGCCGGTTTGGGTGGACAGTGGCGCTCTTTGTATTTGCACAAAGTGGCAGAACTGCTCAGTCGGGGCAATGGTCGCCTCAGTCGAGACTTGGAAGAAGACCTGCGCCGAGCGGTGCGGCAGTACCGCTGGGCCAAACCCCGGCAACCTTCCCTCAATAAGGGATCCAAACTCTTGCAGTCGGAGTCCCATCTTTTGCAGATCTTTCTGCATTTTGGCGAGTATCGCCGCGAAATTCGGCAAACTTTGCTGGAGCGGGAGCTGCAATTTAGTTTTCGCCCCCACCGGGAGCTGTGGCAGCGGATCTTGGAACTGATCTCGGCTCAGCCGGAGCTGGAAGAGCAAGAAGAGACGTTGCTGACGGCTTTGCGCACCCTCTGTGCCCAAGATGAGCAGCTCAACGAGCGCCTCAGCCATCTGCTTTGGCTGGACGAAAACACCCGCGTAGCTCTGATGCGTCCGCAGATGGTGGTGCGGGCCGCCATTGCCAACATGGAGCTGGAAATTCGCCAGAAGCGCTACCGCTACTGGACCCAACTGTGGGATCAAGCCTTTTCCGAAGGCAACACTGCCCTGGCCGCCCAGTACCAGGCCAGCATCCAGCAGGAATACCAAGCGATTCAGGCGCTGCAGCGGCAGGTGCAACTGAGCCTGGAAGACATGTCGGAAACCCCACTGGCCGAAGATTTATAGTCATTTCGATTCAAACTAGGACACTAAACCCATAACCCCATACGCGGCCAGAAGGCTTCTCTCTATAGCCCGAGTGTCTCACCCTAAACTGAACAGACTGTAGTGGCTGATGGACGGCCTGTTGGTGCTCAAAAGGGCTTCGCTCCCCTAGCGCGAGATCAGCTCCGCTTGCAACCGCTCCCGGGCCACCTGCAAAGCCTCTGCCAATTTCTCCGGCTGTTTGCCCCCAGCTTGGGCCAAGTTGGGCCGTCCGCCGCCGCCCCCTCCGGTGAGTTTGGCAATCTCGCCGATGAAGGATCCCGCCTTCAGGCCAAGTTGCTGCACCGCAGGGCTAAAGGCAGCCACCAGGCTGACCTTGCCGGCTTCCGGCACCGATCCCAGCACCACTGCCCCTTCCCCCAGCTTGTGGAGCAGATGCTCGGCAGCGGTTTTGAGGGCCTCAGGGGTGGTGGATCCCAGTTCTGCCACCAACACCTTGAGATCTGCGACGGCAACCGCTTGGGCCAGCAAACGTTCGGCCTGCACCAAGGCCAACTGGCTGCGCACCTCCTCCAGCTCCTTCTGAGCAGCTTTCAGCTCCGCCTGTAGGGCAGCAACCCGCTCCGGCAGTTCCTGGGGCTTGGCTTTGAATTGGGCGCTCAGCTCCCGCACCACCCTGTCCCGCTCGTTCAGGTATTCCAGTACAGCCGGCCCGGCCACGGCCTCGATGCGACGGATCCCGGCAGCCACCCCGGTCTCGGCGATGATCTTGAACAGGCCGATCTCGGCGGTGTTGTTGACATGGGTGCCACCGCACAGCTCCATCGACACCCCCGGAAAGTCGATTACCCGCACCTCGGCGCCGTATTTTTCCCCGAACATGGCCACTGCACCTCTGGCTTTGGCTTCGGCCAGGGGCATGATCGCCACTTGAGCAGCATGGGCCTCGGCGATCCAGGTGTTCACCAAGTTCTCGATCTGTTCCAGCTCCTCAGGGGTGACTGGCCGGGATAGGGTGAAATCAAAGCGCAGCCGGTCAAAGGCCACCAGGGATCCCGCCTGACCAATCGAGGGATCGACAATTCTTTTCAGGGCTGCCTGCAGCAGGTGGGTGGCGGTGTGGTGGGCTTGGGCGCGCCGCCGACAGGCCAGGTCGATTTGGGCTTGGACGGGATCCCCCACCCGCAGGATCCCGCGTTCCACACGGCCAAAGTGAACGAACAGATCCCCTTGCTTTTGCACATCTTCAACCCGCACCAGCAGGCCGTCCCCAGAAAGGTAGCCCCGGTCGCCAATTTGCCCGCCGGACTCGGCGTAGAAGGGCGTGCGATCCAAAACGACCTGCACTGCCTGCCCTGCCTCCACTTGGGGCACCGATTTCCCCTCGACCAACAGGGCCTCGACCACGCCGCGGGCAGAAGATTGGCTGTACCCCAAAAACTCCGTTTGGCTGAGGAAATCCGCCAACTCGTCCAGGGATCCCTGGGCTGTGAGGTCGATGGTTTGGTGGGCGGCGCGGGCCCGCTGCCGCTGTTTCTCCATCTCTTGCTCAAAGCCCTCCAGATCCACGCTGAAGCCGTGTTCCTGGGCAATTTCTTGGGTCAGCTCCAGCGGAAAACCGTAGGTATCGAAGAGCTTGAAGGCGTCGGCGCCGGAGATCTGCTTTGGCGAGCTGCTGTCACGGCGGGAAGATTCGACGGCAGTAAACAAATCCAGCAGTAGCCGTTCCCCCCGCTCCAGGGTTTTGAGAAATTGCTCTTCCTCCCGTTGCAGCTCGGTCTTGATCAGGGTTTCTCGCTCCCGCACCTGAGGATAGGCAGCCTCGGCCAACTGAATCGCGGTCTCGATTACCGGGATGGTGAAAGGCTCGCCGATCCCCAGCAATCGCCCGTGGCGCACCATTCGCCGGATCAGCCGCCGCAGCACATAGCCCCGATCCACATTGGAAGGAAGCACCCCATCGGCAATCAAATGCATCACTGCCCGCGCGTGATCCCCGATCACCTTCAGAGAGATCTGCTGCTCCGGGTCGGCCTTGGAGTAGTTCAGCCCGGCGATCCCAGCCGCCGTTTGAATGATGGGAAAGATCAAGTCCGTCTCGTAGTTGTTGGGCACCCCCTGCAACACTTGGGCCAACCGCTCCAACCCCAGGCCGGTGTCGATGTTTTGCTTGGCCAGCGGCATCAGGTGACCTTCGCTATCCCGGTTCAGCTCCATGAACACCAGGTTGTAGATCTCCAGAAAGCGGGAGTCATCCTCCAAATCGATCCGCTCATCCCCCAGCTCCGGCTTGAAGTCGTAGTAAATCTCAGAACAAGGGCCACAGGGGCCAGTGGGGCCGGCAGCCCAGAAATTATCCGCCTCTCCCATGCGCTGGATGCGGTGGGCCGGGATCCCTATCTCATCTCGCCAGAGGGCAAAAGCCTCCTCATCTTCGCGAAAGACGCTCACCACCAGCCGTTCCGGGGGCAGGCCGAACACCTCCGTCACCAGCTCCCAGGCCCAGGCGATGGCCTCCTTTTTGAAGTAGTCGCCAAAGCTGAAGTTGCCCAGCATCTCGAAGAAGGTGTGGTGGCGCGCCGTTCGGCCCACGTTCTCGATGTCGTTGGTGCGCACACATTTCTGGGCCGTTGTAACCCGTGGGTACTCCGGATCCCGTTGCCCCAGGAAAATGGGCTTAAAGGGCAACATGCCGGCAATGGTCAGCAGCACCGTCGGATCTTCCGGCACCAAGGAGGCGCTGGGCAACACCTGGTGGCCCCGCTGAGCGTAGAAGTCCAGAAAAGTTTGCCGAATGGCGGCACCGGAAAGCGCTGGAAACATGACAGGCGAAGATGGCTGTATCCATCAATTCTAAGTTTTCCCTCTGCAGGGCAGTCCAGCCCTTGTTGTTCTCCTCTGTTCCACCAAACCCCATCCGCCGAAAACCTAAGCGATTTGTCCGATGAACCTCAGGGCGGGCAGACGCTAAGATCAGCCTATCTGAGGCAGTTGTGCAAGATTTGTTTCTTCTTGGTCTAACCTGTATGTATCTCTCACAACTTGCCTGCCGACTTCTTGGCTCCGTCTCGGTTGTCCGGATCGCCAGCCGGTAACCCCAAACTGGTATGCCCACTTGCTACTGCCTTAACCCTGCCTGTTTGCAACCGGAAAACCCGGCGGACGCTTCTACCTGTGTCTCCTGTGGCCATCCCCTGCTGCTGCGCAATCGCTACCGGGCCTTCAAGCGCATCGGCCAGGGGGGATTTGGCTCTACCTTTTTGGCGCGGGATGAGGACATGCCCTCCAAACCTTGGCGGGTGATCAAGCAGTTGCGCCCGGTCGAGGGATCCCCGCAACTGGCCAAGCTGGCGGAGGAGCTCTTCAATCGCGAGGCCCAAGTGTTGGAGCGCCTGGGCGAACATTCGCAGATCCCCAAGCTCTACGCCCACTTTCAGGAAGGCGGCAAGTTCTACTTGGTGCAGGAATTTATCCAGGGCACCACCCTCTCCCAAGAAATGCGTCGCAATGGGCCCTTTTCCGAAGAACAAACCCGGCAGGTGATGCAGGAGGTGCTGCTGATCCTCAGCTATGTCCACAGCCACAACACGGTTCACCGAGACATTAAACCCGCCAACCTGATTCGTCGCAAAGAAGATGGTCGATTGGTGCTGATCGACTTTGGGGCCGTCAAGCAGCTCGGCCCGGGCCAGGATTCGGCAGAAGAGGCGACGGCCATTCGCTCGCTGGGCTTTTCTCCCCCGGAGCAAGTAGCCGGCCAGGCGGTCGGTCCCTCTAGCGATCTCTATGCCTTGGCTGCCACCTGCATCAACTTGATGACGTTGGAATCTCCGGCCAAGTTTTATAACCATGAAACGGGGCAGTGGGATTGGTCGGATGAACTGCAGCTTAGCCCTGAATTCGACGCCATTTTGCACCGCATGTTGCAGCCGGCCATCAATCAGCGCTTTGCCACCGCCACCGAGGTCTTGCGGGCGCTGCAAGGGATCCCGGTGGAAGAGGCAGGCGGCCCGATCTCTCAGCCGATTGTGTTGCCCAACTCCCCCCTGTCTGCCAATCCCAGCACATCGGTGATCTCCGGCTACTGGGCTAAGCGCCGCTCAGGCGGTTTCTCGCCCACACCCCTACCTCAGTTCACTGCAGGGGGAATGACAGCCAGCAGCCCGCTATCCATCCCCTCTGAGTGGGGGAGCACCACCGCTTTTACCCAACTGGGCCGAGCCAGCAGCATCACAGGCGGCGGACGGATCAAGCCGGCTACCCCACCGCGGATCCCTTCCATGGCGGGGGCCGATCTACGGGGCAAGTCCTTTGCCAACCAAAACCTAGCCGGCTATGATTTGCGCCAGGCCGATCTGCGGGGGGCCGATTTCTCAGGGGCCAACTTGCAGGGGGCGGATCTGCGCGGCATCCTCTTCAACACCCCTCAACCCTACTGGCTGCGGGTTTTGATCCAACTGTCTGGATCGGCCAAGACGTTGGGAGGGATCCTGACAGGCTTGGGGGGGCTGCTGGGCTCAGGGATCCTGGCCTTTTTGCTTGTCCGCCTGACCACGGGCAATTTGGTTTATGCGTTAGGAGCGGCTGGGATCGCCTTGGTGGTGGCCAGCTCGGTGATCTGGTCGATGGGCGGTGGGGTTCGTTTGGCTCGATACCCAGAAGAAAAGAGCAAGCGCTTTACCAACTTTTGCAAAGCAGATCTGCGGGGGGCACGGATGGACGAGAAGCTGCGGAAGTTTGCCCGCCGACAGGGGGCCATCTTGAGTTGACGCAGGGCGGATTGCGGATCTGGCGGATCTGGAATTTTGCGTTGCGATCTTTAACTTTATAGATCTTTAATAGTTTTATAGTTGTTTCAGGTTAGGATGAGACGTCTGGGCTACTGCTCGCGCCAGCGGGACGGAGTCCTTAGAAAAGCCTTCTGGCCCTCCGCATTCAACGCTTTGTCCTAGCTTGAATCGAAATGACCACAAAACCATAAAAGAGAAAAGTTCAAGAGCTCAAGCCATTGAAGGGGGTGGAGAGGCCCATCTGCGAAGCGATTGATTGACCTGTTCCATCAAAGCTCGGCAGGCCACGGTCTTGCCCTGTTGCCGATCCCCAGCTTGGTCGTAAAAGACAATACCATCGGCCCGAGAAAGGCCCAACGCCAAGAACAACAGCTCCAAAACCCCAAAAGAAGCGGTCTCCAGCTCCGGCGCTCGATCCTTAAGCTCTGCCAGCGTGGTGTGGGCATCTTCCAGGTGGCCGAAGGCCGGGATCCACAGATGGGTCGTCGGCTGGGATCCCTCTGAGGATGAGTCGCCAGCAGCAGGATCCTCGACCACCCGCACCGTCAGCCAGCCGCCATCGGGGTAGCGCAAGGTGGTGTATTGCAGGTGATCCAGGTGTTGGGCCACCTGAGTGAGCACATCCGCCACCTGTTGCATCGCCGCCGTTGGGATCCCGTTTTGGGGAGCAGTATCCACAAGGGTTGCGGCCTGTGCTGCCAAACTAACCACCATGATTGACAACAATCCTCATCCACATCCAGAATAGATATTCGCAGCGATTGGGGCTGTAGTTCAATTGGTTAGAGCACCGCCCTGTCACGGCGGAAGTTGCGGGTTCGAGCCCCGTCAGCCCCGTACTCCTAGAACACTCTAGCTTAGTCGCTCCCCTCCAGCCCTCACATTTCCAGACTGATCTGATTTCTTGATTTCTGACGGTGACTGCTGCACAATGCGGCCGGCTCAGGGTTCAAGTTTCGGCGGTGGGGTATGGAAAGCCCGCCCTAAAATGGGGCTTAGTCCAGGGGAAAAACCATGCAGTATCGCAGATTTGGGCGTACCGAGCTGTCTATGCCCGTGCTGAGCTGTGGTGGCATGCGCTATCAACACAGTTGGCAAGATACTCCTTGGTCAGGGATCCCAGCGGCAAGCCAGCAGAACCTGGAGGCGACGATTCGCCGGGCCTTGGAGGTGGGCATCAACCACATCGAAACTGCCCGCGGCTACGGCACTTCTGAAATGCAGTTGGGCCGCATTTTGCCGCTCTTTCCCCGGCAAGATCTGATTGTGCAGACGAAAATTGGCCCCAGCGCCGACCCGCAGCAGTTCCTGGCCAAGTTCGAGCAATCGATGAGCTACTTGAACCTCGATTATGTGGATCTGCTGGCCATCCACGGGTTGAATACCTGGGAAGACTTGGAGCACAGCCTGCGTCCAGGGGGGTGTCTGGAGGTGTGTCAGCGCCTGGTACGGCAGGGGCGGGTGCGTTTTGTCGGCTTCTCCACCCATGGGCCGACGGAGTTGATCGTGGAAGCCATACGGTCAGGGGGCTTCGATTACGTCAACCTGCACTGGTATTTTGTCAACCAGACCAACTGGCCTGCCATTGAGGCCGCCGCTCAGCAGGATATGGGGGTATTCATCATCAGTCCCTCGGATAAGGGGGGCAAGCTTTACGATCCGCCCGCCAAGCTGGTGCAGTTGTGCCAACCCCTCAGCCCGATGGTCTTCAACGACCTGTTCTGTCTGTCCCATCCCCAGGTTCACACCCTCAGCATTGGGGCGGCCCGACCCAGCGATTTTGATGAGCACCTGCAGGCGGTGGAGTTATTGGATCGGGCTGATGAGCTGTTGCCGCCGATCCTGGCCCGCCTAGAGCAAGCTTTGATCGAGCAGGTGGGGGAACACTACGCCAAAACTTGGCACCAGGGCCTGCCTCGCTACGACCAAACCCCCGGACAAGTGAATATCCCGTTCATTCTGCTGCTGCGCAATTTGGTCTTGGCCTATGACTTGGTGGACTATGCCAAGAGCCGTTACAACCTGTTGGGCAATGCCGGCAGTTGGCTCCCCGGCCAGCGGGCAGACAAAGTGGATGCCGAAGCCCTGCGACCTTATCTTATCCACAGCCCCCACCGCGACCGGATCCCGGCTTTGTTGCAAGAAGCCCATCGCCTGCTCTCTGGAGCTGAGGTGAAGCGCCTATCTCAGAGCTAGCTTGCTCAGGGATCCCCCCGTTTGACGGTCGAGATCCGGTGGAGAAGATGATATGGCAAGGTTTACTCTTTAACCGCAGGAAAAAAAGAGTTGTCAGCTCCCGCCAGCGGCTCCTTATCTCATTTGGGTAGCTCGTGTCAGAGTCTGAGCACTTTCGGCTATCTGAGCATGCGTTGAGACGGCTGCAGCAGCGACAAGAGATCGCAAGCCAGTGGATCGAGAGAGTTCTGAGCTGCCCTGACTACGTACAAGTGGATCCCAAAGATCCTCAGCTCAAGCAAGCCTATGGTCGAATTCCGGAGTACGGCAATCGCCTCCTGAAGATTGTTTACGATGAATCAACGGATCCTTGGACAGTGGTGACTATCTTTTTTGATCGAACAATGGGGAAAAAGCTGCCATGAGACCTTTCATCGAGTTTGATCCTGATGTGGATGCTGGATATATTCGTTTGACAACAGCTCAAGTCCAAAGCTCAGAGGAGATTGCCCCTGGGGTTGTTTTGGATTTCGACAAGGAAAATCAACTGGTTGGAGTTGAGGTTCTCTCTGTTCATCGACAAATGGATAGCGACATTAAAATGCTTCCGCAAGAGATTCAAGACTACATCGTTTTATTGAGAAACTCCGTGTTGCAAGAACAGTTACTGAGTTAGATGAGAGTCTGGCAACACTAGCCCCACCGCATCT
Organism: Synechococcus sp. R5-13; assembly: GCF_047462015.1. Lineage (NCBI taxonomy): Bacteria > Bacillati > Cyanobacteriota > Cyanophyceae > Synechococcales > Synechococcaceae > Synechococcus > Synechococcus sp. R5-13. The sequence continues at coordinate 12,782 of NZ_JANSIL010000031.1, forward strand.
GTAGACGCAAGAGGAGTACCATTGCGATGGCCAGCCTTTTACTGTGGCCTGTTTGGCATGGTTGTAGGTGATTGAGATAACAGTCGCCGACCTTTCGGATTGCCAACGGATGTGCCGTCACTTTTATCGGGTAGGCCGCACTCTCTTGGATCTGGACGCTGCCAAAACCGTTCGGGATCAACCCACCTGGTTTGAGGCTCCATCTTAAGGTCAGGGGCAGGAACCTGTTTGCCAGCAGCCTCAATCTCCTTGGACAGAGTGCTCTCAGCCACCCAACCCCATCGCTTCAATTTGATGAATGTAGTCGGGGGGAAGCCCATGCTCTCGTGCCCCCTTCAAGATTCCTTGAAGATATCCCTCGCTTGGGATCAATGAATCATCAATGAATGAATCTCCCGCCACGTAAGTCATTGCTTCGATCACTTCACCCTCATCGCTTCGAACCTGAACCTGCTGGCGACGGTAATGACCTCCCGGAATTCCTTCATACCGATCCATCCTCTCCAGCCTGTCCGAGCTGCACAGATAGGCAACTCCCCACACAACCCCAGAGGGATCCCGGACAATGTTGGCCTTGCCGGTTCCATCGTTGCCGCGCTTGTTGAACGTCAGGCGGTATCCCTGCAAACGAGCACGCCTAGCTTCCTTGAAATCAACAGCACGGTGTCCCATCTGCTGGGCATCTAGGTTACTTCCGTATGCAAAATACCACTGCTCACTCATCTCTAGTTCCCTTGGTGTCGGGTGAACCCGCCTACCCAGAATTACACTGAGATATTGAGCACATTAGCATCACGGGATCCCGCCCCTCCATGAGCTACTTGGTTATCGACACCGAGGGCAACCCCAACCTCAAAGAAATCGCCCTTATCGACAGCAGCGGCAAGCTTATTTACCATGCCTACACCCAAGAATACTCGCCCCACCACCCCCAGCCCAAACCTTTGGCCCAAATCGTTGCTGACCTGCGGCGCTTGGCACAAGGCAAGACTCTTGTTTTCCACCATGCAGATCAGGACCTAAAAATCCTTAAACAAGCCTTTGACCAAGTTAACCAAGATTGGCTTCCTAACCCCATCTTCTGTACTTGGTCAGCCGCCAAGCAATGTTTTCCCAACCTTGCCGGTTACAGCCTAGAGTATCTCAGCAAACATCTTGGGATCCAACTGGAGAGCGGTTACTTCAACTCCAAACTGGCCCACGACGCCAGCTACGATGCCCTCTTTACCTACCACCTCTATCGCCACCTCACCCACGCTCAGCTCAAAGCCCAGAATGTTCCCAATCCTTTCGCCAACAGCAGAGTTGACAATCCCTTTCAGCATTATCCCGACGAGACCACCATCTATCAGCCTCAGTACCAGCAGCTCACTGCCACCCTACAGGACATCCAACGGGATCCCAACCACCAGAGCCGAGGGGTTGTCTTACTGGGTGAACCTGGATCCGGCAAGACCCACCTGATCATGCGGGTGGCCCAAAACCTCCTGCGCCACAACCGTCTCCTGTTTATCCCTCAGCCCACCCATCCCGACAACATCTACCACCACATCTACAGCCACACCCTGGAATCCCTGCGCGAACGGGTAGATGCCCATCACCACACCCAGCTCGACTACTTGATTGCCAAGAGCTTTGTGGAAATCTTGAAAACCTTCCCCCAAACCTCAAAAACTGAAGAGCTTCTCTCCCTTCTCACGGCGGATCCCCTCAACCTCTTTCATCGCCTGGGAGCAGAAGGCAGCGAGCGTCGTCGTCAGCAATGGCAAGCCATTGAAAAACGGGTTCTGCGCTGGTGGGCAGAGCAAAACTTCCTTACCGGTTCCACCGAAAACATTCTCAAGGGCATCATCAAATACTGCAGCTACAGGGATCCCAACCGCCGTCACCAGATCATCCGCTGGCTCAGCGGTACCGACCTGGATCCTGAAGAAACCAACTTGATTGGGTTGCCCCCTTGGAGTGCAGATCTGGATCGCAACACCTTTGCCCTAGAAGGAATGAAAGTCATCGGTAGGCTCTCGCTGCTTGACCGACCTCTCATTATTGTCTTTGACCAATTGGAAGCTTTGGGCCGAGAGGAAAATCGAGATATCCTTCTCAACTTTGGCGATGCCCTGAAAGAGCTTTTTACCCGTATTCCCAACAGTCTGTTTGTCCTTAATTTGTTTCCTGATCGTTGGCAACATTTCCAAACCCAATTTGACCGGGCTACCGTCGATCGCCTCTCCCAAACCGTCCTCTCCCTAGATCTCCCCTCTCTTCCCCAGCTTCAAGCCCTTCTCCAGAGCCGCCTGCCTTCAGGGATCCACCTCCAAGCTCTCTTTACCGCCGATGACCTAAGCGATATCCTCAGCCAACCCTCCATCCGCGCCATTCTTAACCGAGCCTCAGCCTACTACCGCCACTACATCAACGGGATCCCTCTCCCCCCACGGGTACAAGCTCTGCCCACTGCCAGCGACCTGCCCGCCCGCGTCCAGCGCCTCGAGACTGAGCTGCAAACCCTCAAACAACTGCTCATCCCCCTTCTTCCTGCCCAGAGTCTTGTTGCTGTAGCTCCGCCTCTCCAGCCACCCAGCCTCTCTGAGGATCTTGCCGAAGTCTTGGAACCCTACCTCCGTGATACCGAGGCCCAGCTTCGTGCCAGCTATCCCCAAGAGGCGATTATGGACAGCACAGCTGATATCGGCAAATTGCGCACCATCGTCAATGCCCTGCAAGGGATCCATCCTGTCCCCATGAGCACCCTGAAGCTGGGCAAACGCAAGCTTCCAGATCACCTCTATTTCCCCAGCCAAAAGCGGGTGATTGCCTTTATCCAAGTGGCTGCTGGCAGCATGTATTGGCAGGTCAATAACTTCAACCAATTGGTGATTGCTCACCCTGGGCTTCAGTTTCTCTTGCTGCGGGACGCCCGCCTCAAGCCTCCTTCTCCAACAGCTACTGCCACCCAAGCGGCCTTGGCTGCCCTCAACAACAGCCCCAATGGCAAGTATGCTCTGCTCACCCAAGACGACCGCATCCATCTGGAGCTTATGCACAGGATGATCACCGACATCCAAAACCGCGACCTGGAAATCGACCTGACCCAAGCCGTTCGGTATTATCTTGACCACAGGGATCCCCCCCTTATTGCCTGGATCCTGGGCCGTGATTAAGCGCTCCAGATCCGTCGAAACCCCATGTTGTTCAAGGTCGGCTCCGCATCGGGATCCAGCACCGTAAAACCGGGATCCCATATTGTCCGGCCAAGCTTGTGACCTGATTCTTAAGGCTGCCGATCAACGGAGCCAATGGCAAGGGATTGACAGCGGAGCCAAAGTACCTCAAAGTTTCCGGCATTGTGGGCTTTTCCGGCTCAAGCCCTCCCCTGATTACTCAGTATCGGAGCGGCGGGATTTGAACCCACGACCCCCACTACCCCAAAGTGGTGCGCTACCAAGCTGCGCTACGCCCCGACGCACTTACGGGTAGAAGCCCATGAAGTGCCTAGCTAGTCTAGCATCGGATCGCGGCCAGAGTTAACCCCAAGCTGCGGGATCCCGTGGAAAACATGCTAGCTTAGTTAAGCCGTTAAGAAATCGCACGCCTGAACCACCGGGTGTCCTTACAGCCCTTTCGCGGTTTGCTGCAACAGCTCCTGAGTTCCTTGCCAATGGGGGTAGAGCGCTCTGTGCAGGTAACCGGCGGGAAGGCCGTAACTGGGATCCGTTCGGGCGGAGGCTAACCCGTAGGAGAGGAAAAACTCATGAGCGTAGTCAGTTTGCCTCAACTGTTGGAGGCAGGGGTTCACTTCGGCCACAAGGCCAGCCGCTGGAACCCGAAAATGCGGCCCTACATCTTTACCGAGCGGAACGGCATCCACATTATCGATTTGGTGCAGACGGCCCGCTATCTGAACGAAGCCTACGAGTATGTGCGGGATGCTGCTGACAGGGGTTGGCGCTTCCTGTTTGTGGGCACCAAACGGCAAGCTGCCGGGATCATTGCTCAAGAGGCTCGTCGCTGTGGCAGCTACTACGTCAACCAGCGCTGGTTGGGGGGCATGCTCACCAACTGGGCCACCATCAAAACCCGCATCGACCGCCTCAAAGAAATTGAGGAGATGGAGAGCAGCGGTCTTCTGGATCGCCTGCCCAAACAAGAGGCCAGCCGTCTGCGGCGAGAGTTGGCCAGGCTGGAAAAGTACTTGGGCGGCATTAAAACGATGCGCAAGCTCCCCGATGCGGTGATCATCGTCGATCAGCGGCGGGAGGCCAACGCCGTTCAGGAATGTATCAAGCTGAACATCCCGATCATCTCACTGCTGGACACCAACTGCGACCCCGATCTCAGCGATATCTTCATTCCCTCTAACGACGATGCCATTCGAGCGATTAAGCTGATTGTAGGCAAGTTGGCGGATGCCATCTACGAAGGGCGGCATGGGCAGCTCGACACCGTTGAGGAGGATGAGTACGACTACGAAGGGGCGATGGATCTGGACGACGACATTCTGGAAGACATGGAGGACGAAGAAGAAGGAGAAGCCGAGGAAGGCTAGACCGAGGGCAGGGATCCCGTGCAATCCGGGCACTTCCCTGCCTGTTCCCTATCCAGAGGCGTGTATTCTTGAAATCTAGGTTTACAATTCTACCGAAGCCCGCTCATTCTCACTCATATCCCGCCACATTCTTCCCGTTCTTTCATTCGAGGAGCCCTCATGAGCATTGATGCCAAACTGGTCAAAGAGCTGCGCGAAAAGACGGGCGCAGGCATGATGGACTGCAAAAAAGCCCTGGAAGATTCCGGTGGCGACATGGAGAAAGCCATCACCTGGCTGCGACAGAAAGGGTTGGCAGGGGCAGCCAAAAAGGCCAGTCGCGTCGCGGCAGAGGGGGCAGTTGACAGCTACATCCACTTCGGCAATCGAATTGGGGTGTTGGTGGAAGTGAACTGCGAGACGGACTTCGTGGCCCGCAACGAAGATTTCAAGAAATTGGTGCAAGACATCGCCAAGCAGATTGCCGCCTGCCAAAACGTAGAATACGTCAGCGTTGACCAGATCCCTGCTGAAGTGGTGGAGCGGGAAAAAGCCATTGAAATGGGCAAAGAAGATCTGGCCAATAAGCCGGAGAACATACGCGAGAAGATCGTGCAAGGTCGCATCGAAAAGCGCCTGAAAGAGTTATCCCTGTTGGATCAACCCTTTATTAAAGATTCCTCGATCACGGTGGAGGAATTGGTCAAGCAGCACATTGCCAAACTGGGGGAAAACATTCGGGTGCGGCGGTTTGTGCGCTTTGTCCTGGGAGAGGGGATCGAGAAAGAAGAAGTGGATTTTGCTGCTGAGGTTGCCGCTCAAGCCGGTCTCAAGCCGGCAGAGGCCCCCAAAGTGGAAGAGACTCCACCCGCTCCTCCTGAAGAACCTGCCCCAGAACCGGCCCCTGCTGCCGAGAGCAAGCCGGCCAAAAAAGGCTCCGCCAAGAAAAAGAAATAGCCGGTCAAGGCTGAGCTGTAGGGCCATGTCGGCGGTGCAGAGGCGTTGAAACTGCGTTATGGAGAGTGTGGGCACCTCTATGTCGGCAGTTCTATAACCACTACGCTTGGGTATCCCTTGGGGGAAAGGCTAGGTTATGCATGCAAATGTTCTGATCCTCCCGCCTTGGCAGGGTTAACTCCAGCACGCTAAGGTAGCAGACGGCCTTTTTGGATCCCGGGCATGAGTTTTATCTTGCGCAATGCGTTAATTCCCACCGCCACCGGCTACGAAACCGCAGATGTGCGAATCGAGGGGGAACGGATTGCTGCCATAGGCAGAGGGTTACCCGCAACGGGCGCAGACAGCCTGGAACTGGATGCCAGTAACCAACTCTTGCTGCCGGGCTTTGTCAATGCCCACACCCATTCTTCCGAAATGTGGCAACGAGGGATCATACCGCCCTATCCGCTGGAGCTGTGGCTGGCACAACTGCACGAGTATGCGCCGCCGGATCCGGAAAAAATCTATCTCAGCGCGCTGGGGACGGCGGTGGAAACCCTGCTGACGGGGGGCACCTCGGTGGTGGATCATCTGGTGTTGATCCCAGGCCAAGAGTTGGCCACCATTGAGGCGGCGGTACGGGCCTACCGAGAAGTCGGGATCCGCGCCTTCGTGGGCCCCTTGATCCAGGATCAGGCTCTCTCTCGGGGGTTGCCCAGCAGCTCCTCTTGGGATCGGGAGCCGGAAACCTATCCCCTCTCCACAGCAGAGGTGCTGGCCATTGTGGAAGAGGCGGTGCAGCGCTTTCACCGGCCAGAAGAGGGCATTACCCTCATGGTGGCTCCCACAGGGATCCAACTGTGCTCAGACGAGCTGTTCAAGGGCTGTGCGGAGTTAAGCCAGAAGTATGACCTACCCCGCCACGCTCACCTGCTGGAAACCCGTGCCCAGCAGATGCTGGCCCAGGAAAAGTACGGCTGTAGTGCTGTGGAGCATCTGGAGCGCTTGGGCTACCTAGACCGGAAAACTTCCTTGGCCCACTGCGTCTGGCTCAGCGATGCCGATATTGAAATCCTGGCCCGTACCGGCTCTACGGTTGTTCACAACCCCTTGAGCAACCTGCGCCTAGGCAGCGGCATTGCCCCCATCTTGAAATACCGCCGGGCAGGGGTGAACGTGGCCTTTGGCTGCGATGGGGCTGCCAGCAACGATTCCCAGGATCTCCTGGAGGCCATCAAAATCGGCACCATCCTTCACAACATCACGGATCCCGACTACCGCCACTGGATTTCTCCCCGCGAGAGCATCGAGATGGCAGCCCGAGGTGGGGCAATCGGCTTGGGCCTGGGGGATCAGATGGGATCCCTGGAAGTGGGCAAGCAAGCGGATCTGGTGCTGTACGATCTCACCCAACTGTCGCTGTTGCCCCGTACCGATCCCATTGGGCTGCTGGTGTTGGGTCGGCCCACCCAGGCAGTGCATAGCGTTTGGGTGCGAGGAAAACAGGTGGTGTCCGGCGGAGCCGTGACGACGGTGGATGTGGCCAAGCTGCGGCAGGATCTGTTTGCCCACAGCACCTGGGATCCCTCCCGCCGCTCCCAGCAGGTGGCACAGCTGGAGGCCCGCTACCGCCGCGTGATGGGTTTGCCGGCATAGCCATGGCAGGGATCCCTGCGGGTTCAGAGGTCGACTGGGCCAGAGCCACTGCGCAGGTGAAACGACAGGCCCTGGCCCTGGGTTTTGACAAAGTCGGCATTGCCAGCATAGAGGATCCCCCCGACTTGCGGGGTCTGCAAGCTTGGCTGGCTGCGGGCATGGCCGCCGACATGGCCTGGATGGCGGATCCTAGGCGAATGGATCCAAAGCAGGTGCTGCCGGGGGTGCAGTCGTTGGTCTGTGTGGCTTTGAATTACTACACCCCCATCCGCCACAGCCAGGATCCCGGCAAGGGCAAGATCTCCCGCTACGCCTGGGGGCGAGATTATCACCGCGTGTTGGGGCGGCGGCTGAAGCAGCTCCACCTCTGGATGCAAGCGCAATTTCCGAACTACCGCGGTCGATGCTATGTCGATACCGGCCCGGTTGCGGAAAAGCCCTGGGCCATGCAGGCGGGCTTGGGTTGGATCGGCAAAAACAGCCTGTTGCTCACCCGCGAGTACGGCTCCTGGGTGTTTCTGGGAGTGATCCTGACCACCCTGCCGTTGCTCCCTGACCAGCCCCACACCGCTCACTGCGGCACCTGTACCCGCTGCCTAGAGGCTTGCCCCACGCAGGCCATCGTCAGCCCAGGGGTGGTGGATTCCCGCCGCTGCGTTGCCTACCACACTCTAGAAAGCCACGCCGAGCGGATCCCTGCAGAAATTGCCCAAAACCTGCACAACTGGGTGGCTGGCTGCGACATTTGCCAAGAGGTCTGCCCTTGGAACCAACGCTTTGCCCAACCCAGCCGGATCCCGGATTTTCAGCCTTACCCTTGGAACGTTGCCCCCGATCTCCAAGAACTGGCCCAGATGGAAGATGGGGAATTCGACCAGAAGTTTCCCGCCTCTGCCTTGCGCCGGCTCAAGGCCCACCGCCTGCGCCGCAACGCCCAAGCAGCCCTGGAAGGCAATTCCAGCTCTGCAGCTGGCAGCAACGATTTGGAAGCCCCCTCTACTTAACTTGGATACGCTTTCCTAGCAGGATCTTGCGGCCTCGAGGCCGGCGCCAGAAAATGGTGGGGCTATTGTCTCTGGGCCAGGGACGCAAGCTAACATACATGCCCTACCCTCTTTCTGAGGCCACAGTGCTGGGCCGCCATGGTCTTGCTCTCGTAGGAGCGGTTTTGCGCAAAGGACGTGTGGACTTGGTGCAGGAGTTTACCCACCGCTTTGTTTGAGCTGGATCGACTCAAACACAGTAGCCCCACCTAAAACACGGTCATTTCAAGCTAGATTAGGACACTGATACATTCACGCTGAACTCTCCTGAACATGGTTCAGGAAAGAAGCGATCGCATCCTGCCTATCTCT